>DATHVY010000025.1:0-7136 GCA_035461045.1 Planococcus sp. (in: firmicutes) | reverse complement strand
ATTTGTGTTCCGGAGCTGCAGAAAAAATTGACAGCAAAGGAGAACTTGCCACAGAAGGCAAGACTTCGCCGAGAACCATGTCATTGGCGGATCTTGTGCCGCATAGCCCATCCTATCTGGATGGAGTGATGCAGGCGATTCGTACAGAATTGGAAAACTGAAATCCTGCTCATCATAAATCCGGCGACAAAAGAAAAACCCCCGCAGCGGCCATATCGGCGCTGCGGGGGGTGCTGTTTAATTAGTGAAAAAGGCTTCGTGGTGACGGCTGAATGCTACAGCAAAGTCACCGCGCAAGACTTGTTCGCCAGGGTTAAAGACAGCTTCTACAGTTGGCTTCAGATCGTATTTTCCTTGACTGACTGAGAATTCGGCATTCAGAATGTTCAGATCCAGCGCCAATTGCACATATGGCTTTAAATCTGCAGGAATGCTGTCCTGGTCTTTGATGGCGATGCGCTCATCTTTGTATTGGACAGTAACATTACCGGTGAATTCTTCCGCCTGTTTCTGCAATCCAAGGCTTTGCACCAACGAATAGGCAAGCTCTGCTTTTGTTACGCTGCCTCTCGGATCAAACGTTCCGTTTTCTTTGGTTTTCATAACGCCGTTGAAGACGTGCCCGTAATCCCGGAAAGCTGCTCCTTTGGCTGTAACGGCTTCAGCATAAGGGGTGACTTCTGCTGAAACATCTTTAAAGCTCGGCGTTCCTGGAAGGCTTTGACGAATTTCAGCTCCCATTACCAAATAAGTGGCAAGATCCGCACGCGTTAATTTATCATCCGGTTTAAACTGGCCTTTTGAATTGGAATCGAATAGACGGTTTTTGACGCCCATTGCGATAGCTGGTTCAGCCTCATGGCCAGCAATATCGGTCAGGCCGGTTATTTCATTTACTTTGGTGAATGACAGAGTGCCTTTGACTGTTTCCGGCAATGCCAGGCCGATCGGATTCAGTGCATCGCCGCGCAGGCCGCGCACTTCGGCTTTCCATTCGCCGGCGAGCGGGTTATTTACAATTACAGTACGGTCATAGGTAGTGGCAAACAAAAGGCTGATTCCTGAACTGTATTCGGTGCCATCCGGAGAGATCAAAACCAGGTTCACCGGATTGCCTGTCTCTCCAAGAAGTCCGGCAGCATTCACCTTAGCAGATACTGTCGAAACGCCTTCTTCAACTGTGAATGTGTGCTGCGAACTTACAGAAGCAAGGTATTCAACTGAAAACTCTTCTTGGCTACTTTGTTCAGATACGTTGGCGTTGAACTCTTTCTCACTGTTCAACGTGTCACCGTATGTTTTATTGTTCAGGACAGCGTCTATCGCTGCATAAGCATTAACATAGCCGGATCCCACTTCCCACGTTTCATAGCCGGGCATATTCGTCGAAGTTTGCTGAAGAACAGTTTTAATTTCGTCAGGAGAAAGTGTTGGATCTGCTTCCAGCAGCAATGCTGTGATTCCTGCCACATGTGGTGTTGCCATGGAAGTGCCGCTCATTGTCGTGTAATAAGGGAGATACGCTGGCTCAATCGTCGCAGCATCCGCATCAACCGCCAATGCAGTTAATGGTGAAACGGTTCTCGTTGAGATGATGTCGACGCCAGGTGCTACGATGGAAGGCTCGTCTGCCCAAGTCCATGTTTTGCCGTGAAGTTCAAACGTTCCGCCAACACCTTTAGTTCCGCGCGAAGAGAAGTCGGCAAGGGTGCCGTCTTTTTCGCCAGCTCCTACAGAAATAACCCAAGGGGCTTTGGCGTATGGATTATGTGTGTTTTCGCCAGGTCCTTCATTTCCTGCTGCGAATAAAACAACGATGCCGCGGTCATAAGCTTTCTTGCTCGCCAGGTTGATCGGGTGGTTCGGATCAAAGTCTCCCGAAGAGCCCCATGAATTTGTGATGACGCGGATATTGTATTCGTTCTGGTGCGTTACGGCGTAATCAAATCCACCGATGCCGTCAAGGACGAACAATGCTCCGCCGGAACCGTAACCGATAAGATCAGCGCCGGGAGCGGCACCTTCGTATTTGCCGCCGGACAATGCGCCGGTTCCGCCGACAGTTCCTGCTACATGCGTTCCGTGTCCGGAATTGGTATCTGTATTAACGACATTTTCAGTATAAGAAACAGGCAGAATGCCAGTAATGCTTTGAAGATTCGTTGTCCCTAAAACGTTTTGGACAAGGTTTCTGCCGAATTCATGGTCTTTATGAGTGCCATCAACACCGCTGTCGTTCACTACCACGCCGATGCTGTCACCTGAAAATGGCAATCCACCATTTTGCTTTCTGAACGAATCGTCCTGCCGTGCTTTATCGACACCCGTGATCAGGTTGGCGTCGGCATTGAAGTATTCCAGTTTTTCATTAAGGTATACGGATTGGACTTCTTCATTGTTTGCAAGTTGTTCAACTTGCTGCTTTGTTGCGAACGCACCCACAATCGGAAGGCTCTGCATACTGACGGCGGATTCAATTCCTAACCCTTCCAGCAGTGAAAGCTGAGCATCTGTGGGCTTTTGATCTCCCCGGAATGTGACGATAACCTGAGCGGCTCCAGTTTCCCCAAGAGCTGACCAGACTTTTTCGTCCACCTCTGCAGTAGTGCTTGATCCGGAGCTGTTTGCATTAACGGTAGAGAAAGCCGGGAAGATCAGGAAGAGCATAGTGATGATCAATAATACCTTTTTCATTTCATCATTCTCCTTTTCGGAATAGTTTGAAAATATAATCTAATTATCATCTTTAAACTTTCAGCTGCCTATTACGCAAAGGGCGTATTTTGTGTTGGCGAAGGACCTAGTTGAGCATACTACCAAGGAAGTAGGCCAAAAAAACACCCCCTGGAGAAGGGGGCGGAAAAAGCTTATTTTTTTGAATCTTTTTTCTGTGTTGTCGTACTTTCTTCTTTGATTGCGGTAATCGCTTCATAAGCATTTACGTATCCTGCTCCAACTTCCCATGCTTCGTATCCTGGCATCGGTGTAGCTGTCTGTTGCAGAAGTTCTTTTATTTCAGCTGGGGAAAGAGTCGGTTCCACTTCAAGCATCAGAGCGATGATGCCTGCTGCATGCGGAGCAGCCATCGAGGTTCCGCTGAACGTTGTGTAATAAGGCAAGTGCGCCGGTGAAATGCCGGATGTATCCTTTTGGAGGCTTAAAGCCGATAAAGGCGTGAACACACGTGTTGACACGATATCAACGCCCGGTGCCGTGATTGTCGGACGGTCTGCCCAAGTGAAAGTTTCACCGTCAATGACAACTGTTCCACCTTTCTCTTTAACGCCGCGCGATGAGAAATCTGCCAGCTTCATCGCAGAATCACCTGCTGCGACTGTGACGACCCATGGTGCTTTCTTGTAGTTCCCGGAAATAGTGGATTCCCCGGGACCTGCATTTCCCGCTGAGAAAACAGTTGTGATGCCGCGGTCGTATAATTTTTTGGTGGCGATGTTGATTGGGTGGTTCGGATCGAAGTCTGTATTGGAATCGCTGGTGTCACCCCATGAATTGGTGATGACCCGAATATTGTATTCACTTTGATGGGTAAGGGCATAGTCGAATCCGCCAATTGTATCCAAAATGGCCACCACAGCTCCTGAACCGTAACCGATCAGGTTCGCGCCGGGGGCAACGCCTTCATATTTTCCGCCGGACATCGCGCCGGTGCCGCCAACAGTGCCAGCTACGTGCGTGCCGTGTCCGGAAGTGGAATCCGTATTGGGCACGTTTTCAAGATAAGCAATCGGCAGCAAGCCGACCGTGCTGTTCAGGTTGATGTTGGCCATGACGTTCTGCACCAGGTTTTTGCCGAGTTCATGATCTTTATGAGTGCCGTCGACTCCGCTGTCATTGACCACAACGCCGATGTTTTCACCGGTAATCGGCAAACCGCCATTGGCAGCCTGGAAATCTGCATCTTCACGGACCTGGTCAACGCCGGTCAGCGAAGTGGAGGATTCGTTTTCGTATTGAAGAGGGGCATTGTAATAGACGGAAAGAACGTCTTCTGAGTCTGCCAATTTGTCAATTTGCGCCGGCGTCAGCAATGCCCCGGCAATCGGCAGGCTTTGGAACAGGACGGCGTTGGTGATGCCCAGATCTTCAAGCAATTGAAGGCTGCTGGCATCCGGTCCGTCGGTGTCTTTAAACGTGATGATGACTTCAACCGGTGTCAGGCGGTTCTTCAATAAATCCTGCAATTTCGAATCAATGATTGCGCCTTCTGTATTAGCCGAAGATTTTTGATTCAGTGAAAATGGATTGAATGCAAGACCAAGTGCTAAGCATAGGGTGCTGATGACGATCAATAATTTTCTCATGTAAATCCTCCTTGTATTTTCAGAATATTTCTTCTTATAATAATTTCATTTATTCCGCTCCAGCGCCATTCAACACGAGACGTATTTTTTCCTACACAAAAAGGCGTAGCCATCTACTACTTAAGCAGTAACGGCTGCGCCTTCGATAAAATGATTCTATCTTAATGGAACCAAATTATTTTGTACGGCAAAAATGATCGCCTGTGAGCGGCTTTTGACATCAAACTTCTTGAAAATATTGCTGACATGGATTTTTACGGTCTTGTCGCTGATATAAAGGCGGGAAGCGATGTCCTTATTGGACAGCCCTTGGACCAAAGCCAGTAAAACTTCCATTTCGCGCGGCGTCAATGATTTGTCTTCCTCATTGTTTTCCTGCTTATGCATCGATAATAATTTTTTGGTCATGGCCGGTGGAATTACTGATTCCCCGCCTGCGACGGTCCGGATGGCATCAATTACATCTTTGGAAGGAGAATCTTTCAGTAAATACCCGTCAGCGCCTTCCCGGATGGCGGCCATAAAATATTCATCGTTATTGTACATAGTCAAAACAATGATTTTAATGGAAGAATAATTGTTTTTCACCCAGCGGGTCAGTTCGATGCCATTCATTTGCTGCATGTTAATATCCATCATGATGATATCCGGCTGGACTCCCGGAAGCATTTCCATCAATTGATCACTGCCGGTCGCCTCGCCTATAACTTCCATATCGTCTTCCTGGGCAATCAAGGTTTTTAAGCCGTCCCGTAAAATTGCGTGATCATCCACCAGTAATACTTGAATCATTCATTCCATCCCCCTTCAAACCCCAGTTTAGGTATCCTCACGATAATTTCTGTGCCTTTTGTTTCGCTGCTTTCGATTTGGAGTGTCGCGCCGATTTTTGCTGCATCTTCATTCATTTGCAGTATTCCATAATGGGGTTCTTTCATGGCGGTCGTCATTGCTTCGTACAATGAAAAGCCGGTGCCGTCATCTTTAATCTTGAGCAAAATCTGTTCTTTTTGATAACTCAATAGAATATTCAAGGAAGTGGCGCGCGCATGCTTGATGCAGTTCTGCATGCTTTCCTGCGTGATGGAATAAATGACTTTTTCCGTCAATAAACTCAAGTGGGTCTGAACACCCCGTCGTTCAAAAGATACCGCCAGGCTGTTGTGCCCGTCCTTCTCCAAATCGTCGATCTTCTTTTGAATCGCCAAATCCAGACTGATTTTTTCGGTGGGATAGGGACGCAGGGCATAAATAGAATCTCGGATCTCTTTCAGCCCTTCCCGCAATGTATCGTTGCTGTCATTGATCATCCGCTTCGCCTCCTGCGGATGTGCAGGTATTTTACGTGCGGCGCTGTCGAATTTCATGACGGCGCCAGCCAGAGTCTGTGCGATACCATCATGGATATCATGCGCAATGCGGTTGCGTTCTTCCAGCAATATCCGCTGTTCCTTTTCGCTGAACAGCAATTGGGTTTTGAGGAAAATGGCCAATTGGTTGGAAATCGTCGAGATGGAATGGACATCTTCAACAACAAAACTATTGGTACGGATTTTCGTCAGGATCAGGCAGCCGATCAATTCGTTGTCCAGGATAAGGGGAGCATAAACCGCAGCCTGCATATTCTTATCAAAACATCCGGATAACGGAGCCTGATCAAGTTCCTGCTTATTAAAAACCTGAGTGGCACGGATTTTATCCAACTTTGACAGATCCTCTTTCTCGAGAGATTCATGTAAATCAGGGCGGTTTCCTTCCGAAAATGCCAACTTCCAGTTGTCCTGTTCATCTTTTGTAAACAAAAAACTCTCTTCATAAATTACCACATCACTCAACAGCAGCTTGATGTCCTTATCCCATTCCTTTGTTGGAATGGATTTGTTCAATTCGGAAGAGAAATGAAACAATGCTTTCAAACGCTGCTTATCTGCGCGCAGGCGCAAAATAGTGGAACTGATGATCGCCAGGAAGATTAACGGCGACAGGAAGAAGAAGTAAGAGAATATATCCACTTCTCCCCGGTTTTGGCTGCCCAGGTAATAAAGGAGAAACCCGTATACTAATGAAATACTGAAACTGAAGAGCTCGCCTTTCCCTTTTTCTGTCCAAATCCCCAAAGTGTATTTTTCGGGGCGGAGAAAAAGGACGATATCAACAATGAGATTATTTAAAAGATAGAAAATAGCGATGAAAACAAACAGGGAAATGAAATTCTTCCACATTTCCGGAGCGCTGAATAAAGGCATGAAGATGCTCTGGAACAAATGGGCTCCGGTCAAACTCAAAACGAGCTGGGCAGGATTGAAGAAAATGATTCGCAATGGCCTGCGATTGATCCACGTGGTCAAAAGCACCCCAATAAAATAAAGGATGATTGTGATCTCGATTCCATAAATAAGGTATGTAAGGAATACGATCGGGAAAGTGAGGGAAGAATTCCCTTTCCTGAAAGGCATCGGATAATGTTCACAGATAAAAATAAACGTCAGAAGGAATAATAATTCAAACGGTTTTTCAATAGCCGGCAACTGAAGCAATGCGAACACTGCCAGCGACCAGCCAATTAATGAAACGGCCATCATGAATAGTTGAGCGCTATGATGCCTGGCGGCTATCTGTTTCAAACTTATCTCACCTGCCCGGAAAGAATATTTTGGATGCAATGAAAAAACTGCCTACACAATTTCCGAAACCTTCACCGTTGCTATATCGGATTCCAGCAACGACTTCGATATTTTTTCCGCAAACGCCAGGGCGTTCACCCCGTCCCCGTGGATGCAGATGGTGTGCGCTTTCAAAACCGCATCGGTTCCC
>DATHVY010000024.1:0-2736 GCA_035461045.1 Planococcus sp. (in: firmicutes) | reverse complement strand
ATTCCGGATCGATGACAAGATCTTCAGAAAGGAGACTTTTCGCTCGCGAAAAGTTCCTTATTGAGTTGAAAGGAAGCCATTCGCGGGCGAATGGCTTTTGCTCTGGCCTCGAAAGAGGAGGAATCACCTGATTGCGAGTGGGAAAAGGGGAGGTTTCCGAAGTTATGATCGTTCAAAAAAATTTATGATCGCTCAGGAAGTTTTATGATCGTTCAAAATTTTTTATGAGCGTTCAGCGAGATTTATGATCGCTCAGGAAGTTTTATGATCGTTCAGCAAAATCCGGCTCGAACTCGACCTCTCTCCAAGACCAAAAACGTCGTCCTCATTCCGGTCGACGACAAGATCTTCAGAAAGGAGACTTTTCGCTCGCGAAAAGTTCCTTATTGAGTTGAAAAGAAGCCATTCGCTCGCGAATGGCTTTTGCTCTGTCTATAAAGGTTGCCCTTTCTTGTTTTGAGAAGCGTCGATTTTATGATTTGCCTGTTGAAAGTTTGAAAGTGCACGATTGGAAAGGGAATGTGCATGTTAAGAATATTTAAAAGCGAGCTATTAGCGTGTGAGCTGAACTAAATAAGAAAGCTGGGCGCACATGCGCCCAGCCTATACTATTTAACGTAAAATCTATATAGGAGAAGCAAAATAATCCGACTCTACAAATAAAAAGTACCGCACCACAGAGGCCAGAAGCGGGTAGGGATCTCTCATTCAACTCGCCATACGAAAAAAACTGGTCGCATATGCGACCAGTCCAGACTTTTCGCTCGTGAAAAGTTCTTGATTTGCTTTTTTATTAATCTTGTTTGATAGCTGCAGCGGGACCGAAAAACTCAAAGTGAATCTGTGAATCTTCCATACCCATTGCACGTAGATGCTGAATGACAGCTTCCATGAAAGGAACTGGGCCGCATACATAGGCCTCTCCGCTGATGTCGACGTATTGTTCAAGCATCTCGCGTGTGATAAAGCCGTTCGGCTGATCAGAATAAACCGTGTGATACGAAACGTTTTCCATAGTGGCCGCGTGTTTTTGAATGTCTTTATCAAAAGCGTGCAAGCTTTCATTGCGCGCAGCATGCAGGAAAGTGGTAGGGCGTTTCGGGGTCAGTGTTGCGACCGTCTCGAACATGCTCATCATAGGCGTGATACCAACACCACCGCTGATGAATGCTACCGGTGTCTCATTTTTAGCATCCAGGACAAACACGCCGGCGGGAGCACTGATTTCAACCAAATCACCCACATTGACGTGATCATGAAGGTAAATTGAAGCGACTCCATTCGGATCATTGTCTGCTTCACGTTTTACAGAAATCCGGAACTCATCAGGACGTGATGCTTGGGACAGACTGTATTGGCGGTTGGACAAATATTTTTCTCCCGGGATATCTAAGCGGATGGAGATGTATTGGCCAGGCTGATAAACTGGAACATTGGAGCCGTCAGCCGGTTTTAAATGGAATGACGTGATTGCATCGCTTTCCTTCACTTTGTTGACCACTTTAAAGTCTTTGAAGAATGACCAGCCATCTTTCTGGTTTTCCACTTTTTTATACATGTCTTCTTCAAGGTCGATAAATGCACCGGCGATGACGCCATATGCTTCTTCCCATGCAGTCAGGATTTCATCCGTTGCAGCGTCTCCAAGGACTTCTTTGATCGCTTTCAATAAATATTCTCCGACAATCGGATAATGTTCCGCTTTGACACCAAGGCTGACATGTTTGTTGGCGATCTGCACAACAGCCGGCAAAATCGCTTCCAGGTTATCAATGTGTACAGCAGCCGCATAAACGGTGTTTGCCAAAGCAGCCTGCTGCCGACCTTGTGCCTGGTTGGCGTGATTAAAGATATTTAGAAGTTCAGGGTGTGCTTCAAACATGTTTTTGTAAAAAACAGTTGTGATGGTGGTTCCGTGTTCCGCAAGTACAGGGGCAGTGGATTTGACGATTGTTCTCGTTTGTTCAGATAACATAATCAATCTCTCCTTTTGTTTTCTATAGTTTTACTATAACCTATTTATGGTTTAAAGATATATATTAAATACATCTTTAAAATATAGACACATTTGAAGTCACATAAAATTCACATAATTTTATAATCTCCTTCAACCTAAACCATTTACTTTCTATTGGAAGCTGCTTGTCGATATAATGAAGTACAGGGCAGGTGAAAATGATGAGATTGACGATGTACACCGATTTCTCACTGCGTGTATTGCTTTATTTGGGAACAAAAGAAGAAGGGAAACTTTCTACGATACAGGAAATCTCTGATGCTTACAGCATATCGAAAAACCATTTGATGAAAGTCACTTTCGAGCTTGGAAAAGCTGGATTTATCCATACAGTGCGTGGACGGGGAGGCGGTATTCGCTTGGCCGATCTGCCGGAAAACATCAATATCGGAAAAGTTGTCCGCAAGATGGAAGACGACTTTCATTTGGTGGAATGTTTTGACCCGGAACATAACCGTTGCCCGATTGCGCCAATCTGTGGTTTGCGTGGCGTCTTGGGTCAGGCATTGCAGGCGTACTTGGCTGTTCTCGACGGCTACACCTTACAGGATCTGCTGTTCAATAAAGAAGGGCTGCGCGAAATTTTGAAGACATAGAAAGAAAAGCGCAAGCGCCCGTTCAGCTCCGACAAGCGCTGGAGGGCTTGAAGGTAATGGCGTTCTTTGCCATTACCGGCAAGTCCGAAGCGACTCGAGGGGCTGGCCGCTGGAGTCTGGACA
>DATHVY010000023.1:0-1761 GCA_035461045.1 Planococcus sp. (in: firmicutes) | reverse complement strand
CGCAATCAGCGGGATTTTGTCCAAATGCCTATACTGCGGAATATCACGTAACGTCAGCCTTTTGTTCGCAGCCAGTACCGATAGGGCTTTGGCCAGATCCAGCGCCGTGCCGCCGCCGATCGCCAAAATGCCGTCTGCTTTGGAACGTTCGAAGCTTACTAGTGCATCTTGCAGATGCCCGGTCGTCGGTTCACTTTGAAAGTCAGTGAAATAATGGAGCGAAATGCCATTTGCTGCGAGTCGCTCAAATGTTTTCGCCAGTGTTTTTTGGGTGCGTTCGCTAAGCAGCACGAAAAGGGAGGTTGCCTGGATCGCCTCACAGGCTTCATCCAAATTGTTGATACTACCGGCGCCATGGATAATTTGCGGCGCAAAGTACGTCGTCGAAACCAACCGGCTCACCGTCCTTGCCTGGTCATTTTGAGGCGGAAAACGTACATTTCCGGTTTCACGACACTGGTGTAATATTCAATCGGCTGACCTGTCGTATCCGTGATCAGGCGGTTGACCACCAGCCCGTTGACGCCCGGTTCCAGTTCCAGCTCCTCAGCGTCGTCGCTTTGTAAGGGCTTACAAGTTATGGCTTGCTCGGCCTCATGCATCGTGACATTCAGATCGTTTTCCAAAACTTCATAGATGGTGATGTTATCCAAATCGTACCTTTCGAGCGCGGCGCCCAATTCCATCGCATAATAATGGCTTTCGATTGCAATCGGTTCGCCGTCCGCTGTCCGCAGCCGTTTGATCAAATGCAACCGGTCTTGCTTCATATGGGAAGCAATCGCATCCGGCGCATCGACCACGCCGCTGAACAGGAGTTTCGAACCCGGCTGCATGCCCATCCCTTTTACCGTATCGGTCAAACTGTGGAGCGCATGCAGCCATTCATGCACTTGTTTATTGCGCTTGATAAACGTGCCCTTGCCGTGCACCTTCTCCAATATCCCATCATTTACGAGATGATTGATCGCTTCACGGATTGTCGTGCGGCTGACCGCAAAACGTTCCATCAACTCCCGTTCGCTGGGCACTTTCTCTTGATACGCCCCGTCCGCAATCTCTTGCTTCAGCAAATCCCGTATCTGAAAATGATAGGGAACAGGGCTCTCTGTATCGAACATTGGAATCCCCCTTGTATTCATCATGACGTCACTACCAGTTGGTATACTTGTTATTATAATGACAGCGGTCGGGAATTGCTAGAGTAAATGTTAAATTATTCTAAAAATTCTGTGCAGTGGTATTAAATCTGTTTTTAATAAAAAGTTGTGCCGCAAATTCATATGCTGCTAATTAGACTGGAGTTGTTCTAAATAGTTCCGGTAATGGAAAACAAAAAATTCATGAAGTGGCTGGCTTTCTTTTTGGGCAAATCGTATATTAGAAAGAAGACGTAATTGAAATATTTGGTGAAATGAAGTGCCGCTTAATACTTTTAATAGTGTTTCAGATTACGCAGACACAGTTTTTATTTTCCATAATAGCCATCTATTTTTTCAATAAAAATATTCTCCCGAAAGTAGGAATTGAATGATTTATGAAGCGAATGACAATGTAAGAAAAAGTTTGGTGCCCATGTTTGAAGGGATTGATAGCACGATTGTGCAAGCGTATCTTCAGGGGCATATGGGAACTGCTTATGTAGATGATCTCGAAAATCCAACGGTTGCTCAAATAATTGTGGGAGTCTTTGTTTTCTATGCGGGAAATCCTGATACTGAAGCGGCGGAGGAAATGCTGAAGAATCTTCCGGATTTCAAC
>DATHVY010000022.1:0-4780 GCA_035461045.1 Planococcus sp. (in: firmicutes) | reverse complement strand
GCACTTTCAAGCTTGCGAAGTGCGTTAACGATAACAGAACGAGTGATGCCGACACGATCAGCGATTTTTGAAGCGACAAGCAAACCTTCGTTGCCATCAAGTTCTTCAAAAATATGTTCGATGGCTTCAAGTTCACTGTATGAAAGTGAAGAAATCGCCATTTGAACAACAGCTTTACTGCGGGCTTCCTCTTCGATACGATCGCCTTTTTCGCGAAGGATTTCCATCCCTACAACTGTAGCGCCGTATTCGCCAAGAATCAGGTCGTCGTCCTGGAATTGGTCATTAACACGTCCAAGAAGCAGCGTACCAAGGCGTTCGCCTCCGCCGATAATTGGAACAATTGTCGTTAAACCGTTCTTAAACAGTTCGCGCTCTTCCACTGGGAAGATCGTGTGCTCGCTGTTTACATCAAGATTCGCGGACGTTTCGTTGATGTTGGACAAGTTCTGTGTATATTCTGCTGGGAATTGACGCTGTTCAAGCATCCCGATCATGCGCTCATTCTCAATCTTCTGGTTGATCGCGTATCCCAGTACCTTACCTTTACGGCTAACAACAAATGCGTTGCATTCAATTACTTCGCTTAAAGTTTCGGCCATATCCTTAAAGTTTACCGGTTTTCCAGCTGCAGCTTGCAGCATAGAGTTGATTTGTCTTGTTTTTCCTAATAAATTCATTTAAATGAACCTCCTACGTAATACTTTCCGTATTTAATGAATATTCTAAAGGTTTTTACTCTTTAATGAAACAATTTAACCTTATACTATAAAATAAATTGTGACAAGTCCTTGTTTTTCGCCACATTCGCAAGTTTTTCATCCACATATACAGGGGTGATATTGATTTGAGCAGGAGAAATCTCCGACGCTTCAAAAGAAAGGTCTTCCAACAACCGTTCCAAAATTGTGTGAAGTCTTCGTGCCCCTATATTATCGGTATCTTGATTCACTTCATAAGCGATTTCAGCTAGTCTTGTTATCGATTCATCATTGAAGTGTACCACAACTCCCTCGGTTTCGAGAAGTGCTTTGTATTGATTGATCAATGAATGTTTCGGTTCGGTCAGTATTTTCACAAAATCACTGACCTCCAATTTTTGAAGTTCCACGCGAATCGGGAAACGGCCCTGCAACTCGGGGATCAGATCGGAGGGTTTGGACATATGGAATGCACCGGCAGCCACAAAGAGCATATAGTCTGTTTTCACTGCCCCATACTTTGTGCTGACTGTAGATCCTTCGACAATCGGCAGGATGTCCCGCTGAACTCCTTCTCTTGATACATCTGCGGATGAGGATCCGCTTTTGCTGGCGATTTTGTCCATTTCATCAATGAAAATAATGCCCTGCTGCTCAGCACGGCTGATCGCCTCCGCCGCTACCTCTTCGTCATCCACAAGTTTTGCCGCTTCTTCCGTGATGAGAATTCGGCGTGCCTCTTTGACCTGCAGGCGTCTTTTCTTCTTCTTCTTCGGCATCAAGGACGAGAGTGCATCCTGCATATTCGCGCCCATTTGTTCCATTCCCGAACCCTGAAGCCCGTCAAACATGGAAGGTGCATTCTCCTGAACTTCTACTGTTATCCATTCTTCCTCAAGCTTTCCTGCTTTCAGATCAGCAGCAATTTCGCGTCTTTTCACACGAACTTCCACTTCAGCAGTTGTATCCGGCTCTTCCTGCTCCACTTGCTGACCGAAAAACATTTCCAGCGGATTTTGGTTGGTTTGTTTCTTTTTCAGGGATGGTGCCAACAGCTTGACAATCCGTTCGTTCGCCGCAACTTCTGCTCGGTCTTTGACAGCTTCGTATTTCTCTTCTTTGACGTTTCTCACAGCGGCCTCGACCAGATCTCGCACCATGGACTCCACATCCCGGCCGACATATCCAACTTCCGTAAACTTCGTTGCTTCCACTTTGATAAAAGGAGCACCTGTCAGGCGCGCAATGCGACGGGCGATTTCTGTCTTCCCGACTCCAGTCGGACCAATCATGAGGATGTTTTTCGGAATCACTTCGTCGCGCATCTCGTCATCGAGCCTGCTTCTGCGGTAACGATTGCGCAAGGCAATCGCAATCGCCCGTTTCGCATCTTTTTGTCCAACAATATATCGATCCAGGTGTTCAGTAATTTGCCTTGGAGTTAAATCAGTTTGGTTTTTCATTTTGGCAACTCCTCCAATACGATTTGATGATTTGTATAAACGCAAATATCGGCAGCTGTTTCAAGAGCGGATTGTGCGATTTCAGCAGCAGTTAACTGATCGCCGGCATATTTCTTCAATGCCCGGCCTGCTGCGAGCGCATAGTTGCCACCGGAACCGATTGCCAGGATACCGTCATCCGGCTCAATCACTTCGCCAGTTCCTGATACGAGCAATAATTCGTCTTTGTTCATGACGATCAGCATCGCTTCGAGCTGGCGCAGCATTTTATCGCCGCGCCATTGTTTGGCCAGTTCCACTGCGGCTCTTTGCAAATTGCCATTGTACTCTGTCAGTTTGCCTTCGAACAATTCAAAAAGCGTGAACGCATCAGCAACTGAACCGGCAAACCCGGTCAGTACCTGGCCATTGTAAATTTTGCGCACTTTTTTAGCGGTATGTTTCATGACCACCGCATTGCCGAAAGTGACTTGGCCATCCCCAGACATTGCGCATTCGCCTTTATGTTGAACCGCGAATATAGTTGTTGCATGGAATTGCTCCATTTCAAAATCCTCCTTTTAAGCTCTCGGATGAGAATTCAAGTACGTTTTCCGTAAATGTTCTTTCGTTACATGAGTGTAAACTTGGGTCGAACTCAAATGCGCATGGCCCAATAATTCCTGAACGGTCCGGAGATCTGCTCCATTATTCAACAAATGAGTAGCAAACGTATGGCGCATCATATGCGGATAGATATTCGAGTTGATGGATGCTTTTTTCATGCACTCATTCAGAATATGCCGGACGCCTCTGTCTGTCAGTGCTTCTCCTCTGCTGTTCACAAACAGCGTCGCGTGTTCTTTGTTCTTCATCAGTTTGGGACGTGAAAGAGTTATATATTGTTCCAGGGCGTCATGGGCAAATTGGCCATATGGGATATAGCGTTCTTTTCTTCCCTTCCCCATCACTTTTACAATTTGAATCACCCGGTCCAAATCCTCCATCCCGATCGATACGCATTCACTGACTCGCATGCCGGTCGCATAAAGCAATTCCAGCAATGCTTTGTTGCGTATCGTGAGATGATCCTCTCCCTGCAGCGACTGAAACAGAATTTCAAGTTCTTCTTCATAGAAGAAATGAGGCAGCCGCTCTTCTTTTTTCGGATGATATAGAGAGCGAAAAGCCGCTTCGCTCAACCCGAACTCCCGGTTGCCGAAACGGAAAAAAGAACGTACTGCAGAAATTTTCCTTGAAATGCTCGTTCTGGATAATTGGTCATCGTATAATTTCGCCACATAATTCCGGGCATGCAAATATTCCACATCAGCCAGTTTATCCACACCTTCCCTCTCTAAAAAAAGAAAGAAAGCCGAAATATCCTGTTCGTAATGATGGACAGTGTGAACTGAATAATTCTTTTCAAGTTGGATGTAGGTCATAAATGAATTCAGCATCTCTTTATTTTCCATAAGAGGGACCCACCTTTCCACAAATGCAAAAGCCTCTAAATTATATCAAAATTCAGAGGCTTTAATCAATTAAACTGATACTGTATTCATATAGTGATCAATCGCATCCAACGCACGGTTCGCATGCTTTTCAGCTCGTTCCTGCTTGGATCTGATGCGTTCGCCAAGGTCCGGGAATAGCCCGAAATTGACATTCATCGGTTGGAAATTCTTGCTGTCGGCTTCTGTGATATAGCGGGCCATGCTGCCCAATGCCGTTTCTGCAGGAAGCACGATCAGCTCTTCTCCCAACGCAAGCTTCGCGGCGTTGATGCCAGCAAGCAGACCGCTTCCGGCAGACTCCACATACCCTTCGACGCCGGTCATTTGTCCGGCAAAGAATATATTTGCATCCTCTTTCAATTGATACGTCGCTTTTAGGACTCTCGGAGAATTGATGAACGTGTTGCGGTGCATGACACCATAACGGACAATCTCCACATTCTCAAGGCCGGGAATCAACTTCAAGACTTCTTTTTGAGGGCCCCATTTCAGATGAGTCTGGAATCCAACGATATTATATAAGGTGCCGGCTGCATCATCCTGACGAAGCTGAACAACTGCATATGGTATTTTCCCAGTTTTCGGATCTTCCAGGCCAACCGGTTTCATCGGTCCGAAAGTCAGCGTTTTTTCTCCTCTGGCAGCCATCACTTCGACCGGCATACAGCCTTCAAAATATATTTCTTTCTCGAACTCTTTCAAAGGGACCACTTCGGCTTCCACCAGCGCAGTGTGGAAACGTATGAACTCCTCTTCGGTCATCGGACAATTCAAGTAAGCGGCTTCGCCCTTATCATAACGGGATTTCAAATAGACTTTATCCATATCGATGCTGTCTTTTTCAACAATGGGTGCAGCAGCATCATAGAAATACAGATACTCTTCTCCAGTAAGCGCTCGCACTTTTTCAGCCAGCGCTGGAGATGTTAAAGGTCCTGTCGCAATGATTGTAATGCCTTCAGGAATTTCAGTGACTTCCTCGTTGAACACTTCAACTAATGGATGGTTTCTGACTTTTTCCGTAACTGCCGCGGCAAACTCATGCCGATCGACTGCAAGCGCACCGCCTGCGGGTACTGAAGCACGGTCTGCAGATTCGATGATGACCGAATCCAGTTTC
>DATHVY010000021.1:0-8920 GCA_035461045.1 Planococcus sp. (in: firmicutes) | reverse complement strand
TCACGACGTGGCAACGGTACTGGACATGAGCGGCATTGCAGTTCGCGCCGGCCATCACTGCGCCCAGCCATTGATGAAATGGCTGAACGTCAGCGCTACTGCCCGCGCAAGCTTTTATGTATACAATAACGAGTCTGACGTCGACCGTCTTGTAGAAGGTTTGCGTTCCGCAAAGGAGTATTTTAGCGATGTCTTCTAGAAACTTAGATCAACTTTATCGACAGGTGATTATGGACCATTATAAAACACCACGGAATAAAGGTTCACTTGAGAACGACAGCATCAATATCGAGATGAACAATCCGACTTGCGGGGACCGCATTCAGCTGACGATGCAAGTCGAAGACGGCATTGTCAAAGATGCAAAGTTTGACGGTGAAGGCTGTTCAATATCCATGGCCTCCGCTTCAATGATGACAGAGGCAGTCAAAGGGCACGAAGTTGACACGGCGCTAAAACTTTCTAAAATCTTTTCGGATATGATGCTCGGCAAAGAGTATGATGATTCGATTGATTTGGGCGATATTGAGGCGCTACAAGGAGTTTCTCAATTCCCGGCTAGAATCAAATGTGCCACATTAGCTTGGAAAGCCATGGAAAAAGGTGTGCAAAACGAAGAAAAATCGTAACACAGAACGGAGGAACGACGATGGCTAAACAAATGCCAGAAATCGGTGATTATAAATATGGGTTCCACGACAAGGACGTTTCCATTTTCAGATCCAAGCGTGGCCTGACAGAAGAAATCGTCAGAGAAATTTCAAAAATCAAAGAAGAGCCTGAGTGGATGTTGGAATCACGCCTGAAAGCTCTTAAATTGTTCTATTCTATGCCAATGCCGCAATGGGGCGGAGATTTAAGTTCACTTGATTTTGACGAAATCACGTATTATGTAAAACCTTCAGAAGCAACCCAAACTTCATGGGATGAAGTTCCTGAAGAAATCAAGCGTACGTTTGATAAACTTGGAATTCCTGAAGCTGAACAAAAATATTTGGCTGGAGTTTCAGCACAATATGAGTCGGAAGTTGTTTACCACAACATGAAAGTGGAACTTGAAGATATGGGAATCGTCTTTAAGGATACTGGCGCCGCTCTAAGAGAAAACGAAGATTTGTTCAGAGAGCACTGGCAGTCAGTAATCCCAGCAGCCGACAACAAATTCTCCGCTCTCAACACGGCCGTATGGTCCGGAGGTTCATTTATCTATGTACCGCCAGGCATCAAAGTGGAATCACCGCTTCAAGCATACTTCCGTATCAACTCTGAGAACATGGGGCAGTTTGAGCGTACATTAATCATCGTTGATGAAGGCGCAAGCGTTCATTACGTTGAAGGCTGTACAGCACCGGTTTACACGACAAACTCTCTCCACTCAGCTGTAGTTGAGATCATCGTCAAAGAAAACGCTTATTGCCGTTACACTACCATCCAAAACTGGGCAAACAACGTATTCAACC
This sequence comes from Planococcus sp. (in: firmicutes), assembly GCA_035461045.1. GTDB lineage: Bacteria > Bacillota > Bacilli > Bacillales_A > Planococcaceae > Planococcus. The sequence goes on along the minus strand of DATHVY010000021.1, from coordinate 7,460 downwards.
TTGTAACAAAGCGCGCATTCGTTGATGCCAACGGTACGATGGAATGGATTGATGGCAACATCGGTTCAAAAGTAACAATGAAATATCCAGCCGTTTATCTTCGCGGCGAAGGCGCTCGCGGCATGACCCTGTCAATCGCAATTGCCGGAAAAGGCCAGCATCAGGATGCTGGAGCTAAAATGATTCACTTGGCTCCGAACACGTCATCGTCAATCGTTTCGAAATCTATTTCGAAACAGGGCGGTAAAGTTTCTTATCGCGGAATCGTCCGCTTCGGCCGTAAAGCCGACGGAGCACGTTCAAACATTGAATGTGACACGCTGATCATGGACAACCAGTCCACTTCAGATACGATTCCTTATAATGAAATCCTGAATGATAATGTTTCTTTGGAGCACGAAGCGAAAGTTTCAAAAGTATCTGAAGAGCAATTGTTCTACCTGATGAGCCGTGGCGTTTCTGAACAAGAAGCGACAGAAATGATCGTTATGGGCTTTATCGAACCGTTTACAAAAGAATTGCCGATGGAATACGCAGTAGAAATGAACCGCCTGATCAAGTTCGAGATGGAAGGTTCAATCGGTTAATAGGATAGAAGCAAAACCCCCAGCGCATCTTTTTGCGCCGGGGGTTTTTGTCTTTAGGTAAATTAAGTGAGATGCTTCAAGGCTTCTCGGGTGCTGAGAGGACTCAAGTGATGCGTATCTACAAATGTACGAACCCATTCTGCATCGGTTTTGGCAAATTCACGCAGCGCCCAGCCAATGGATTTTTGAAGAAAGAATTCAGTCGAACCGGCATGTCTTAAAATAATTGACTTGAGAAGGGCTGTGTCGGTTTGTTCTTTGTATTTCAGCTGATGGAGAATGGCAGAGCGGTTGGTCCACAAATTATCGGAATGAGACCAGTCAAGCATGATCGGACTTCCGTCTTCCCGGTTGGCCAGCACAACGGATCCGACAATCCGCGGGGCAATCGCATCAACACTGTCCCACCATGATTTTGATTCGATCAGCTGGCGCAGAAAGGGCAAGTCATCCACAGTTAAGCAGTTTTTCATCTTCTCCAGCACTTCAATCGCAACATACTGATATTCGCGTTCCGGCAAATGATAGATTTCCCAGGCCACTTCGCTCAATTCACTTGGTTTCGGCAGGTGATATTCCGAAAAATGCTCTTTTACCAGCTCTTTTCGAAGAGGGGTTTTAATCCCTAAAAACGGGAATTTACCTCGCATATAAGCTGCCATCGGGACAGCGAAATCCGGGTTGCGGTTTGCTTCTATTCGGGAAATAAGTGCTTGCGTATCCCAATCTTTTTTCACTTCTGATCAACTCCTGTGAATAGTATTGGCAATGGGAACTTTTAAAGCGAAATTTGATTGATGAGAGGCCAAATCTGAAAAAGGACGTTCCTTTTGTTCTATGCTATCATAAAATAATAACTTAATTGGAGGCAGGGCGATGATTTATGTTGGATTGACGGGCTGGGGAGATCATCCTGATGTATACAGCCCCAATGCGAGGCAAAAAAACAAATTAATCGATTACAGCGCACATTTTCCGATAGTGGAATTGGATTCGTCGTTCTATGCAGTCCAGCCAGAGCGCAATATCCGGAAGTGGATTGATGAAACGCCAAATAACTTTCAATTCATAGTGAAGGCTTATCAAGGAATGACGGGACATCAGCGTGGGGAAAACCCGTTTGAAAGCCGGGATGAGATGTTCGATGCTTACTGCAAGTCCATTCGTCCATTAAAAGAGGCGGACAAGCTTGCGATGGTACTTTTACAATTTCCGCCGTGGTTCGACTGTACGAAGGAGAATGTCGGGCAACTGCAAGAGATTATCGGTAGACTGGAAGAGTTTGATTTGGCAGTGGAATTTCGTCATCAGTCCTGGTACAGGGGGGAGATGGCGGAAAAGACGATTGAGTTTTTGAAAAGTAACCGGCTGATTCACTCAGTCTGCGATGAACCGCAGGCTGGTGAAGGATCGATCCCGTTTGTCCCGGTTCCAGCGAGGGAAGACAAGGTGCTCATCAGGCTGCATGGGCGAAATGTGCACGGTTGGCTAAATCCCGGCAATACAAAAAAGTGGCGGGAAGTCCGTTATTTATATGATTATAATGAAGAAGAATTGACTGAAATCAGCCAAGCCATCCATGAATTGCATAAAACCGTGGAACAGGTATACATCGTGTTCAATAATAATTCGGGCGGACATGCTGCTGGCGATGCGAAACAGTTCCAGGCGATTAATGACATTGATTATCAAGGACTTGCTCCAAAACAACTGGATTTGTTTGAAGGTGAGTTTTAATGGTATTTGTTCTTTTTGCCATTGTCGGCCTGTTATCCGGAATTGTCGGAGCACTGATCGGGCTTGGAGGAGGCATCGTACTTGTCCCGGCTTTGTTGTTTCTGGGGACTGCATTTACTTTCTTTCCGGAGTTGTCACCTCAAAAGGTTGTGGGTTTATCGGTCGTGATGATGGTTTTTACGGGACTTTCTTCCACATTGGCTTATTTGAAAGTCAAAACGGTCGATTTTCGGAGCGGAATTATTTTCTTTATTGGCAGTGCGCCGGGAACAGTATTGGGTGCACTGGTCAATCGGAATTTGGATGTGCCTGCTTTTAATCTTTATTTTGGAATTTTACTTGTTTTTCTTTCGATATTGCTTATTGCCCGGGGCAAGTTGAAACCGGTGCGTTGGTTTGTTGAAAATGGCAGAACTTATCATTTTACAGATCATATGAAAAAGGAGTACGTTTATGGGTACCCGATCTGGTTTGCATTGTTGCTGACTTTCATGGTGGGATTCTCCTCAGGTTTGTTCGGCATCGGTGGAGGATCGATGCTCGTGCCAGCCATGATCCTGTTGTTTTTGTTTCCACCGCATGTGGCTGTAGGTACGTCGATGTTCATGGTATTTCTGTCGGCCATCGTCAATTCGGTGACGCATATCTCGCTTGGCAACGTGCCGTGGCTTTATACATTGCCCGTCATTCCAGCCGCATACATTGGAGCGAAAATCGGCGCGTACTTGAATCGGAGGATGGATTCAGAGCTTTTGGTGACGGTATTGAGGGTTTCTCTCCTAGTTATCGGGTTAAGATTGATTTATGAAGGCATTTTCAGTGCTTAAAGAGGTGTTAAGATGAGTGAGACAATCCACATTTACCATACAAATGATATCCACAGCCACTTTCAGTATTGGCCGGCCATCAAGAACTTTCTGAAAGAGCGTAAAAGATGGCATGAAGAAGAGGGGGACGTCTGTCTGATTCTTGATGTCGGCGATCATATTGATCGCTTTCATCCTTTCACAGAAGGAACCACCGGAAAAGGAAACATTGAAATGCTAAATGAGGCTTGCTATGATGCGGTCACCATTGGCAACAACGAGGGAATAACGCTTTCAAAAGCAGAGCTGAATGATTTGTACCGTCAAGCGGATTTTGACGTTGTTGTGGCAAATTTATTGAATCCGGATGGGACGCCACCTGAATGGGCTGTGCCTTCGATCATCAAGGAAACTCCGGAAGGCACAAAGATCGGCATCGTCGGAGCTACTGCTGAATTCACTCCTTTCTACAAAAAACTGGGATGGACTATCATAGACGCCAAAGAGTCGATTATACAAGCCGCCAAAGAGATAAGGGAACAAGTGGATTTGCTTGTTTGCTTGTCGCATCTCGGTGTGAAAGAAGACGAATACTTGGCCGAGCTCTGCCCAGACTTGGACATAATTTTAGGCGCACATACCCATCATATTTTCCACAAGGGAAAATGGATCGGGGATACGCTGCTCGGAGCTGCGGGCAAGGCAGGAAATTATGTAGGCCATATTATCGTTGAAACCGACCCGCACAAAATGTCAGCGTATTTGATTGATACATCTTCACTCCTCAATCCGGATCCGCTTTACGACGAGCGATTGGCCGCAATAGGCAAGACTCAAATGAGCGAGACGGAATTTTTCAATGAACAGCTGATGACAGCAGACTGGTTCAAGGGAACAAGGATGGCTGAGTTATTTGGAGAAGCCTTGATAGAATTCTCCAACGCCGACTGTGCCATGTTCAATGCGGGAATCTTCATGGGAGATCTGCCGCAAGGAAAAACGACAAGATATGATTTTCACCGAGTGCTGCCGCACCCAATCAACCCTTGTATGATCGATCTGACAGGCGCCGAGCTGAAAGAAATTTATCTCCAGTCCCTTAATCCGGAATGGCCGCAATTGGAGTTGAAGGGTTTAGGTTTTAGAGGAGCGGTTTTCGGAAAAATCATGCACTCGAACATGGACATGGAAAATCATCGGCTGTTTATAAATGGAGAGCCGGCTTTACCGCACAAAAACTACCGCTTGATCACGTTGGATATGTTTACATTCGGCTATTTTTTCCCGTCTCTGAAACGTGCGAATAAAACATATTTTATGCCGGAATTTATCCGGGATGTATTTCGGCTTTATTTTAGAACCAAGGCGATTAAATAGAGGGGATTTCAAAAATTTATCCTTGAATTGTACTTGATTTGGAAACAATTTTACGATATGCTAGCAAGGATATGAATAGAGATGGGTAGAGGCTGCAAAACTGATCAGTAGGGTGCCGGAGTTAGACGACGGTGAACGCATCCCAAAGGTGGTTTTGCCGAAGTCCGTTTTCAGCGTCACTGAAAGCGGATTGGGGTTATTCTGAACAAGAATATCACTGTCATTTATGCTTCAGCATAAATGGAGGGCTACAGGGATGTTTGATTTTTCACTCTCAAACGAATTGTAGAAAGCTGGCTTATCCTTATGGAAAAGCCAGCTTTTTTCTATGCCGCTTTGCCATCCCAATTATAGGAGGAATTTTTAGTGGAAAATACGATTTTTTCAATCTTGCCCCCAATTATCGCCATCGTCATGGTCTTGTTGACTCGGCGGGTACTGTTGTCATTGGGAGCGGGGATTGTTGCCGCAGCGTTAATTCTGACGTCGTTTGCTCCTGTTGAAACTTTGCAGCAATTATTCAATTCATTTGCGGTGACATTCTGGGATGAAGGGTTCAATGCATACAATGTATACATTATCCTGTTTCTATTGCTGCTCGGTGTTGTAACGGCTTTCGTCAGTTTGTCCGGAGGGAGCCTGGCGTTTGCCGATTGGGCATCGAAACGTGTGAAATCCAGAAGGGGAGCGAAAGTTGTAACCGTGTTAATGGGACTGATCATTTTCATCGATGATTATTTCAACGCTCTTGCTGTGGGTCAAGTGGCGCGTCCGATCACAGACCGTTACAAAGTTTCGAGAGCCAAACTGGCTTACTTTATCGATTCGACCGCCGCTCCAATCTGCGTGGTGTCCCCCGTATCGAGTTGGGGAGCTGCTATTATTGGGATGATCGCAACTATTTTGGGAACCCAGACGCTTGTTGAATATTCTGCTTTGGAAGCTTTCCTTTGGATGGCCCCAATGAACTTCTATGCGGTAACCGCATTGGCGATTGTTTTCTTTGTCGCCATTCGTGATGTCGATTTTGGTGAAATGAAAAAGCATGAAATGCACGCTATCAAAGATGGCCGACTTTATGATCCGGAAAAATCAATTCCTGGAAAAATGACAGAAGAATTTCCTGAGCATTCCCATGGTCGGGTAATGGACCTGCTTCTGCCGATTTTGCTGCTCGTCGTGGGTACAGTCGTAGCGATGATCTGGACCGGCTATCAAAATGCAGGCCAAATCTTCGATGTCTGGGCTATTTTTGAAAATACGGATGTACCAGGCTCTCTTCTTGCAGGCGGAATTCTCGGGGCACTGGCTTCCATCATACTTTATGTTTCACAAATCAAGAGAAACGAGAAGGCTAATGCGGGCTGGATCGGAAAAGGAATTTTTGCTGGCATCAAATCAATGATAGGTGCAGTAATGATCCTTATCTTCGCATGGGCCCTGACATATTTGATTTCTGCTTTGGAAACAGGGCAATATTTGGCGGATGTCGTCATTGAACAAAATGTTCCTACAGCAATCTTGCCGGTGCTTTTATTCATCCTGGCGGGCGTAATGGCATTTTCTACGGGAACTTCATGGGGATCATTCGGTATTTTGCTTCCGATAGCGGGAAGCATTATCATCCAAGCCGCACCTGAAATGCTCTTGCCTGCATTGGCAGCTGTTCTTGCCGGAGCGGTTTTTGGAGATCATTGTTCACCAATTTCGGACACGACGATTCTGTCCTCTACAGGGGCACAAAGTAACCATATGGATCACGTAATTACTCAAATTCCGTATGCACTGACCGCCGCAGCGATAGCGGCTGGAGGGTATATCGTCATAGGGGTGACCGGATCCTTGGCAATGGCTTTGGGCTTTATCGGATTGGTGTTAGCAATACTATTCATTTTTTGGTCCAAGCGAACAACTATTATCGAAAAACATGATAGCATCAACTAATACAAAGAGCGCAGAATAAATTTCTGCGCTCTTTTACTTTTGTGGTAATAGTTTTTTCGAAAAAACTTCAGAAATCATCTTTACTTTATATTCAGGCATCGGTATACTATTTTTAGATTAATTAATAATCTGAAAATAAACAAACTTCCTATTTTTCTGTAAAGAAAATGGAAATCACAAAGGGGGAAAAGTGATGGAACGTTCGACATGGGGAACACGTGCCGGTTTTATTATGGCAGCTGTCGGCTCAGCCGTAGGTTTGGGGAATATTTGGCGTTTTCCATATGTAGCCTACGAAAATGGTGGAGGAGCATTTTTAATACCGTACTTATTCGCTCTGTTAACTGCAGGGATACCAATTCTTATTTTGGAATTCACCATCGGCCATAAATATCGTGGATCAGCACCTCTGTCATTCTTCAGAATGTCAGGAAAAAAAGCGGAATGGCTCGGTTGGTGGGCTGTCATGGTTTCATTCGTCATATCCGTCTACTACGCAGTCATCATCGCATGGGCGATGCGCTACACAATCTTCTCATTCGACCAAGCTTGGGGGGATGATACACAGGCCTTCCTATTCGAAGATTTCCTTCAATTAACAGTTAATCCGGGAGAGACCGGGGGCATTGTTTGGGGGATTTTCATTCCTTTGGCTCTTGTATGGATCATCACTTTAGGAATTTTGTTTGCTGGGGTCAAAAAAGGAATTGAAATGGCGAACCGTATTTTCATTCCGACTTTAGTTATCGTTTTCTTGATCATCGTAATCCGCGCGGTTACGCTGGAAGGCGCAGCATTAGGACTTCAAGCGTTTTTCCAACCTGACTTTACCGCCTTGACGGATCCGACTGTATGGGTTGCAGCTTACGGGCACATCTTCTTCAGTTTATCCATTGCGTTTGCAATTATGATCACGTATTCAAGTTATCTGCCAAAGCGCGCGGATATCACGAATAACGCGTTCATCACCGGTTTTGCTAACTCAAGTTTCGAATTGCTTGCCGGTATT
>DATHVY010000020.1:0-3059 GCA_035461045.1 Planococcus sp. (in: firmicutes) | reverse complement strand
ACTTCGACCATTTGTCCGTCGTTATCCACTTGGGCATTCATGGCTTGCATGGTCGGCTCATCAATTTTCCCTGCCAATTGAAGAAGTGCATCTTCCAATTCCGGAAATTCTTCCAGAATCGCAGTTCGCACAAGCGGGAGCGCATGATAAGGCGGGAAATAATCTAGATTGTCTTCCAATACGCGCAAATTGAACATTTGCAATTGCCCGTCTGTCGTATAGGAATTTATGACGCCCACTTCTCCTGCATTGATCGAGCGGTACATAACCCCATGGTCCATCCCTCTCACGTCTTGGAATTCCAAACCATATTCTTCTTGGAACCCTGGCAATCCGTCAGGACGGTCGATGAATTCAAACACAGCTCCGAGAATGAAATCCTCGGACACTTCAGCAAAATCGCTGAAAGTTGTCACACCCAGCTTTTCCGCTTCGTCTTCATCCAATGCCAACGTATACGTATTATTAAAGCCGAACGAATCCAGCGCGGTAACTCCATCCGCCGCCACGAGTTCTTTTGTCGTAGCTAACGTTTCATCGGCATTTCCTGCTTCTTCCTGATAATAATTAATGACAATTGTTCCCGTATAATCAGGGATCACATCAATTTTGTCATTCAGCAAAGCCGACCAAACCACATTGGAACCGCCAAGATTTTCTTTATAAATCACATCAATGCCGGTTTTTTCTTCGATTAATTGACCAAGGATATTCGATAGGATAATGCTTTCCGTATTATTTCTCGACCCAACAATCAATGAGTCTTCTTCAATGAAAATACAGCCCGCAAGCGTTGCGGCAACTAATATTGGCAACATGATTTTCATAGCTATTCGCTTTGTCATATTATTTCACTTCTTTCAAGCCTTTTGGCGTCGACCAACGTTCGAGCGTGCCAAACATGATTTCAAGAACAATCGCCAATAAAGCGGCTGGAATGGCACCTAACAAGATCAAACCATCGATGCCACGAGTGATTCCAAGGAAGATGAAATCTCCCAGTCCACCGGCTCCGATAAAGGCTGCAAGAGTCGCGGTCCCGACATTGATGACAGCGGCAGTTCGAATGCCAGCCATGATCATCGGAACTGATAGGGGCAATTCGACTTTGATCAAGATTTGCCAGCTGGTCATGCCCATTCCTTTAGCAGCTTCGACTGTCGCTTTGTTGACATCTTTAATTCCGGTATAGGTATTGCGGATAATTGGCAATAGAGAGTATAAAAATAGTGCAGCAATCGCCGTATTCACGCCGATTCCGAAAATCGGGATCATAAATCCTAATAATGCGAGACTCGGTATGGTCTGTAATATTCCCGCTCCGCCTAATGTGGCGGTGACGAGTGACGGAACGCGTGTGATCAGGATTCCGAGTGACACGCCCAAAACGATGGCGATCAGCATGGAAAAGAATACGAGCTGGATATGTACAGAAGTCGCCTGAATCACATCTTGCCAACGCATTTGTGCTTGTTGCATGAACTGTTCCCAAATATTTAAGTTATTCATCTACTCCCCCCATTTCTGTCCATTGGCTGGACAATGCAGAAAGCAATGTGCCGCGCGTGACGAGTCCTTTTACTTTTCGGGCTCCATCTAATACGGGAATGATTCCGAACTGCGCATTCGACATCATGACAATTGCATCTTTGGCAGTTGCTGAAATCGATAAAACCATTTCTGCATCTTCCATGATTTCTTTGAGCGACTGGATGGTGTCCACTTTCTTAATCAACTCATAGGCAGAAACCAGGCCGATGAATGCATCCTGTTCATCCACTATGACCAGGCTGGTGATTTTTTGGCGACGCGTCATCAAGAGTGCTTTAGCCGGAGACAAGTCGAGTTGAGCAGTAATGACTTTTTCCATCATGACAGCGGCCACTGGCATCAGCTCTGGATTTTGAGTAATCCGATGCTTGCCGATAAATTCTTCTACAAAACCGGAAGACGGTTCATGCAGCAGTTTTTCAGGGGTGTCGAGTTGAAGTAATCCTCCGTCTTTCATAATGGCAATGCGGTCTCCCAGTTTTAGGGCTTCATCCATATCGTGTGTCACAAAAACAATTGTTTTCTTTAACTTCCGCTGCAAGGAGATTAATTCGAGCTGCAGTTGATCGCGCGTAATCGGATCCAACGCACCGAAAGGTTCATCCATCAAGATCACTTCCGGATTGGATGCGAGCGCTCGTGCAACACCGACTCGCTGCTGTTGGCCGCCGGACAATTCTTTAGGATAGCGGTTGCTGAAAATTTCCGGGTCAAGCCCGACCAACTCCATCAACTCCTTGACACGCGCTTTGATTTCATCTTTAGACCAACCTTTGAGTTCAGGGACAATCGCAATGTTTTTTTCGATTGTATAGTGAGGAAAAAGACCGATTTGCTGAATCACATAGCCGATATTCCGGCGTAGTTCGGACGCATTCATACTGGTAATATCATTGCCGTTGATGGAAATTTTCCCGCTCGTATGCGGAACCATCCGGTTGATCATTTTCATCGTCGTCGACTTGCCTGATCCACTTGGCCCGATCAGAACAAGAAACTCTCCTTCGGGAATATCGAAACTGACCGAATCCACCGCTTTAAATCCATCGTTGAACATTTTACTTACATTTTCAAACTTGAGCATGAGTACCTCCTTCTATGGTAGTTGAACCAACTTGCATCCCCTAACCTGCAAATTCATGTTTTCCTCCATAAAAAAAAGGACTTTCCGCCACATCCATTTATCAGATGTACGAAACGCCTCTATGCCGTCTTATAGACATACAGTTTATGTAAAGGGAGAGATTTTATCAAAAATCTTCTGAATCGAAAAAAGACTCTTCAGCAATTTGCCTGGATCATTCCAAATGACAACGAACTCATATGCGACAATCATCCGACACATCTTGAATCTAACAAGAGGATCGGGATCATTGAAATAAAATCAATTATTAAATTGATTCAACCGACTAACCATAACACTGTTTCGAGACACTAACAACCTGCCCTCCGAAATGGGGGCTGATAGTATTGCCACTCCTCATAGACTTTTTCCGCATCGCGTGCGC
>DATHVY010000019.1:0-18204 GCA_035461045.1 Planococcus sp. (in: firmicutes) | reverse complement strand
ATAAGAGACAATAACACCTCCGGCATTGGCGAGGATATCCGGGATGATGATAACGCCTTTATCACTCAAATAGCGGTCTGCCTCTTCCGTTGTCGGAGCATTGGCTCCTTCGACGATGACCCGGGCTTGGATTTCCGTCATGTTGCCTTCGTGAAGCTGGTTTTCAAGTGCCGCGAGAATGAGGACGTCGACGTCCAACGTCACCAGGCTGTCTCTTTCCCGAATTTCGGCTTCGATATTCGATTCTTTCAATTGTTCTTCTGTGGTTGGGAGATCCCCTTTGTTTTCGGCAGTGAAATCGATCAAAGCCGGAATGTCCAGGCCATTCTCATTGTATAAAGTGACGTTCCGGTCACTGACAGCGATGACGTTGGTCTCAACCAACGGACATTTATAAGCTTCCAGAGCAGCAACGGATCCCACGTTCCCAAAACCTTGGACCGCCGTTTTCAACGGTCGGTTGGTAAGAGATAAAGCTGTTTTGGCAAAAGGGTTGGAGGAAGTAGCTAGCATCTCTTGATGTTCTTCTCCGTAGTCATGAAGAAGGTACCTGAAGGTGAAATATACTCCTTTGCCGGTCGCTTCTCTTCTTCCGAGAGACCCGCCGCTTTCGATGCTTTTTCCGGTGAAACTTCCCAGATAAGGAATGCCAGGGTTGATCTTTTTGTATTCGGCTACCATCCAGTCCATCTCCCGGGCGCCTGAGCCCATATCCGGAGCGGGGATGTCTCTGTCTGCTCCCAGAATTTCGTTGAAGTAAGAGACGTATTTGCGGGAAATCATATTCAGTTCTTTCTCCGAATACTCCCGCGGGTTAATCAGGATTCCGCCTTTACCTCCTCCGAACGGCACATTGTGAAGAGCATTTTTCAACGTCATCAGAAATGCCAGGTTATTGACTTCCCCTTCATTGACCGTTTCATGGAAACGGATTCCCCCTTTATATGGGCCGAGTGCATTATTATGATGGACGCGGAATGCAGGAATGCGGACAACATCCCCATTGTCCAACGGTACACGTAAATAGGATTTGTATACGTGGTCCGGTGTAGACAAAATTGCGCTTAAAGAGGTGAATGCCTGTTTGCGCATCTCACCCTGCATTGCGGGCATAAAGTTTGTATCCTTTGCTAATGCATTCAACGAGCTTTGAACGATTGATCTAGTTTGTTCTTCCATTTCCGAACACCTCCGAGTAATATCTCCATTTCTTCTATACCCTAATCATTTTGCAAATATGCAAAGATTAAGAACCGGGCATGGATTCAATGGAATCCATGCCCGGTTCGGTGATTCACTTTCTTGTTTTATCGAGACGGTGCTCCAGCTTCAATGCTTTAAACAGCGATACGATCATCAGTATCATGACTACCGAAAAAGGCAAAGCCGCGATGATGATGGTGTTTTGTATGGCTGCAAGACCACCGACCGACAGTAGGATGGCGGCAACTAAAGACTGGGCTATTCCCCACAGAATCTTAATTTGATTTCCGGGAATCAACGAACCGTTGGTGGATTGAATGCCCAAGACAAAAGTCGCGGAGTCAGCGGAAGTGATGAAGAAAGTACTGACCAGAAGGATCGCAAGAATCGACATCACCGTGCCAAGGGGCATCTGGCTGAACATCGCGAACAAAGTTTGTTCAGTTGGAAAACTTGTTAGGTCAAAGCCGTTCCTTTCGCTTTCAATCGCGGTAGTACCGAACGCCGCAAACCAGAAGGATCCGAAAATAGTGGGAGCGAATACAACTCCAATAAGGAATTCGCGGATGGTGCGCCCTTTGGAGACACGGGCGATGAACATGCTGACAAACGGTGCCCAGGAAATCCACCAGGCCCAGTAGAAGATGGTCCAGCCATCAAGCCAACTGCGGTTTTCAGCGTTCAGAGGAGCGGACTGAAAACTGAGGCTGATGAGGTTTTGGAAATATACACCCACTGTCTCTGTATACATATTCATGATTAGGATGGTTGGTCCAAGGATTAAAACAGACAACAATAACGTAACGGCCAAGATCATATTGGTGTTGGACAAATACTTGATCCCTTTGTCGAGGCCGGACCAAGCAGACATGATGAACAGCAACGTAACGATGCCGATGATGCTCATCTGGGTCCAATAAGTTTGTTCGATTCCGTCAAAGAGATAAGCCAGCCCTCCATTGATTTGGGAAGCGCCAAAACCGAGTGATGTTGCAACACCAAAGACTGTTGCGAAAACGGCCAATACATCGACGAGCGTCCCCAGCGGTCCGTTCATCTTCTTGCCGAAAATCGGTTTCAGTGTTGCTGAAATCAGTCCCCGTTCCCCTTTTCGGAATTGGAAAAAGGCAAGGGACAAAGCGACCATGCCATACATTGCCCAGACATGGATCCCCCAATGATAATAAGTACGCTGCAAAGATTCTTTGTAGGCCTCGTCCGATCCGATTTCTGCCGTTGCGGGTTGAACAGCAAAATGGGAAAGTGGTTCAGAAGCACCGTAGAAAACAAGTCCGATCCCCATTCCGGCAGAAAACAGCATCGACAGCCATGTGAACGTGGAAAACTCCGGGCGATCAGTGTCTTTCCCCAATCGGATTTTACCGTAAGGGCTGACGATGACGATGAATGTAAAGATCAGTAGAAGTGCCATGATCATTAAGTAGTACCAGCCAAACGAAGTATTGATAAATGACCGTAAATTGCCCGTTGCCTGTTCGAAAGCTTCGGGTGCGATGACTCCGAAACTAACCGTTAAAATCACCAATACAAATGTAATATAAAATACTCTGGTTGCTTTCTTCATAATTCCTCCACACACTTTTTTTAAACACATAGTGTATTAGAATATAGAAAATTACTATTTCAGTCAAATAATATAAGCAGAAAGAGTGCTTTAATCCCACTCATTCAGCTGTTCTTCTTCGGCAGCTACCCGCAGATCGTCAGCTGAAATGGTCAAAACTTGATAATCGTTGTTTTCGGCGTAACGCTCGGCCTCTTTTTTAATGAACTTAGGAGATCCGTCCGTTTCTTCATCATATACAATCAGCATGCCATCGGAATTACGCAGAAAAAACTTGTTTTTCTCGATGAATTGCCAAGGAGCTTCATATGGAATACTCGTTAAGCTTCTATGGAAATCAGCTTGATGAAGAATTTCTTCATATTTCTCCTGTTTCGCTTCGTTCCACCTTTTTTCCTGGTCGATGAATGGTGTCAGGATGGCATATTTCAACTCAGGAAATTCCTCTCTGAGTTCCATCACCACTTCAGCTGCCCATGTTTCCACGCCGAGCTGGCCGCTTAAGATGACCCATTCCAATCCATCATCGATCAGAGCTCTGAAACGATTTTCCAATGCTTTTTTAATATAACGGATGCCAGGGTTCTTATCGTCGAAAATTCCAAGTTCGTGCATTTTATAACCGGTTACCACGAGGCGCTTTATCATAAATTCCATTCCTTTCAACGGATCCTCCGCTTTTTGTTAAGAGATTTTTAGTTCCAAGTATATTTGAACAAAAGACTGAATATTCATTTTATGTGATAAGGTTAAAGGAAAATGAGGAAGTGGAAAGTTTGGTGAAATTCAGTGATGTAACAGATGCCCAAAAAGAAATTCGTTCATATGTTCATGAAACTCCAATTTTAACATCCCGACTGGTTAATGTCAGAAGCAAGAATCAGGTTTTTTTCAAAGCCGAGCACCTGCAGAGAACCGGGTCGTTTAAAATCAGAGGAGCGGCAAATGCGGTGAGAAAAGCGGTCCGCGACGGTGCAACGTTTATAACGGCTGCTTCATCTGGAAACCACGGACAGGCAGTCGCCTTCATCGCCAATGAGTTGGGGGTTCCGGCAGTGATTGTGGTTCCGGAAGATGCCAGCGAGGCAAAAATATCCGCAATTCAAGCATACAACGGAGAAATCGTTTATTGTGGGACAACTTCTGCACATCGGATTCCAAAAGCAAAGGAGCTTGCAGCAGGTAACGGTGGCGTTTACATCCCTCCTTACGACCACCCCAATACGATAGCGGGCCAAGGAACCATCGGCCTGGAATTGCTGGAACAGGTTCCCCATGTGGACATCATCGTCGTCCCAATCGGTGGAGGTGGATTGATCAGTGGGATTCTGACAGCTGTCAAACACCTTAACCAGCAGGTGAAAGTGATCGGTGTCGAGCCGGCAACTGCCAATGATACTAAACTTTCGATGGAGAATGGCACCATCACCGCTATTGAAAATCCGAAGACCATCGCGGACGGGCTTCGGACTTCGCAGCCGGGAGACCTGACTTTCCCAATTATGAAGGAGTTTCTGGATGATTTGCTGCTGGTCAGCGAAGAAGAAATCAAAGAGGCGTTTCAATATACGCTCGAGCGCACTAAGCAATTGATCGAACCTTCCAGTGCAGTTGCGGTAGCTGCCGTGATCAATGGCAAATTGAACGTGGAAAATAAAAATATCGCCATCATCCTTTCAGGAGGAAATGTGGACTTACGGAACATGGAGAGCTTTTTGCCCTAAATAATAAACGAAGAAGAAAAGACGGTTGCTTTTTTGATATGAAAACGCTACCATAAAATTTAAGTATTCTGAACATACCAACTAGTCGGTATGTAAAAATGGAGGAATGGAAATGAACGTTATGGAACTGTTTCGACTCGATGGTAAGACAGCAATTGTAACAGGAGGAGGCCGCGGCCTTGGAGCTCAAATTGCGGAAGGGTTTGCGGAGGCCGGCGCAAATGTTGTCGTTTGTTCCCGTAAAGTGGAAGCCTGTCAGAGAATCAGTGACAAACTGAAAGAAAAAGGCGTTGGTTCATTGGCCTTGGCGTGTGATGTCACGAATCCCGATGATGTAAAGAGTGTGGTGGAGAAAACGCTGGAGGAGTTCGGCTCTATCGATATTCTGGTGAATAACTCCGGAGCAACATGGGGGGCGCCTGTCCTGGAGATGCCGCTCGAAGCTTTTCAGAAAGTGATGAATGTCAACGTGACCGGAACCTTCCTGATGAGCCAGGCGGTTGGAGCGGCGATGATCGAACAAGGTGGCGGGAAAATTATCAATATCGCCTCAGTAGCCGGACTTGGGGGGATCGATCCGAAGTTGATGGATACAATCGGCTATAACACCAGTAAGGGTGCCGTCATTACCTTTACTAAAGACCTTGCAGCGAAATGGGGGCAGCATAACATCAACGTTAACGCTTTAGCTCCAGGATTTTTTCCGACAAAAATGTCAGAGGTGACCATCCGGGAAGGTGGGAAAGGGTTGCTTTCCCAGACCCCTCTTAAACGCTTCGGTACGGAAGAAGATTTAAAAGGGGCGGCTCTGTTCTTAGCTGCCAAAGCATCGGACTACGTCACGGGGGATGTGCTCATAGTAGACGGAGGCATGCACGCCATTTGAAGGATCGCGGGGAATGGACATGAAGGAGAGAATAAAGCAGCAGAGCATTCTTTTGTTTGAGAGAAAAGGGTTCAGTGAAACTTCCATACAGGATATCGTCGAATCCCTTGGGGTGACGAAAGGCACATTCTACTATTATTTCAACAGCAAAGAGCAATTGCTGATGGCAATACACCTCGGCTATATTGATGACCTGCTCCAACGGCAGGAAGGGATTTTAAAGCAAACGGTCGCCAGCCGTATCAAACTTGAAGGAATTATTGAATTATTGATTCGAGACATTGAACAATACGGACCAAGCGGCAGAGTGTTTTTTCGTGAAATGCGCCACTTGGCGGTAGAAAACGCCGATGAAGTAAAACGTAAGCGGGAACAGTTCCGCACCAACATTGAGCACTTGATTCGTGACGGGATAAAAGAAGGGGAATTTCGTCAAGGCATCCAACCTGACATTATCGCATTCACGATTCTGGGAGTGACAAATTGGAGTTATCAATGGTTCAATCCTGCAGGGGAAATTTCCGCTGACCTTTTATCCAGCATATACAGTGATGTGATTTTAAATGGAATCGTCTAACTCGGGGGGGATTTATTTTGGAGAACAATCAAGTGCAGAACATATGTGTAGTCGGGGCAGGGCAAATGGGCAGCCAAATTGCAATGCTTTGTGCTTTAGGGGGCTTTGATACGTCGCTTCAGGACGTGAATGGGGAAGCGCTCGGAAAAGCGGAAAAGAATTTAAGGAAACTGATGGAACAGTGGATTGCGAAGAATAAGATTACGGAAGCCGAAAAAACGGCAGCGTTTGAACGGCTCAGCTTTACGGACAATCTTGAAAATGCCGCCAGAAGGGCTGACCTTGTCATAGAGGCGGTTGTTGAAAAGCTTGAGGTCAAAAAAGAGCTGTTCAAAGAACTTGATCGAATTACGCCGAAGCACGCAATTTTAGCGTCCAATAGTTCCACAATTGTCAGTTCATTAATTGCAGAAGCCACAGATCGCCCGGACAAAGTATGCAATATGCATTTCTTTTTCCCGCCGTTGGTGATGGATTGTGTGGAAGTAGTGATGAGTGAACAGACAACTGAAGAAACGGCCCAAACGGTGCTTGCGGTTTGCGAAAGCATCAACCGGGCCGGCATATTGCTGCGAAAAGAAATTTCCGGCTTTGTTGCAAACCGCATTTTGGGGGCTTTGCAAAAGGAAGCGATGCATTTATATGAAGAAGGAATTGCGGATTTCAAAGAAATCGACAACATTGTCAAGAAAGCCTTAAAGCATCCCATCGGTCCGTTTGAATTAATGGACTTATCGGGTCTGGACGTGGCGTATTACGTGATGCAGCAGCAATATTCCGAAACAGGGGACGCGCAGGACAAGCCTCCTGCATTCATAAAAGAAAAAGTGGAGGCAGGGGAACTGGGCCGGAAAACCGGCTACGGGTTTTATCATTATAATAGATGATTCCTGTTCTACAGATCAAAGTCGATGTAAAAGGGGGAGTATGGATGGCTCATGAAATTCCGGTAAAAGTCCGGTTTTGCGAAACAGATGCACTGGGGCATATCAGCAATATCAGTTATTTTATTTATTTGGAGGAAGCACGAACAGAGTTTTTCGGACATCTTGGGTTTCAGACAGAAATTGATGATTGGCAAGTGATCCTTGCCTCAGCGAGCTGCGACTTCGTCAATCAAGGGTTTTACAAGCAAAAATTAAAAGTGATCACGGAAATTAGCAAAATCGGTAATTCCAGTTTCAGCCTGGTCCACCGAATTGAAGATGCGGAAACAGGTACGGTCATCGCAAAAGGCAAAGCCAGCGCAGTCCATTTTAATTTTCAAACGCAAAGAAGCGAAAGGATACCGGATCAAATTCGGAAGGAACTTGAAAAGCATCAGATAAAGGAGGTCAGCCACAATGAAAAATGAGCTGTTGAATTACAATGGAGCAGCCTTTCTGCATAGCGAAACGAACGGGATATTCACTCCCGAAAATTTCAGCGAAGAGCACCAAATGATTGCAAAGACCGCCAAGCGCTTTTTAGAAGGCGAGGTAAGACCCGCAAATTCTGAGATTGAAGAACAAAATTTCGAGATTGTAAAAAAATTATTCGCAAAATCAGGAGAGTTGGGTCTTCTTGGGCACAGCATACCCGAACAATACGGCGGACTGGGCCTGGATAAAATCAGCAAAGGCTTGGTAGGTGAAGTTCTCGGGCCTGCAGGAGGGTATGGCGTTGCCCAATCCAATCATACGTGCATCGCCACGTTGCCGATAACGTATTTCGGAACAAAGGCGCAAAAAGAGAAGTATTTGCCGAAATTGGCGACGGGTGAGTTTATTGGTGCGTATTGCCTGACTGAACCAGGGGCTGGATCCGATGCCTTAGCTGCGAAAACAACGGCCAAATTGAATGAAGAAGGTACGCATTATTTGTTGAATGGCACGAAAATGTTCATTACCAATGCCGCATTTTCTGATACGTTCATCGTTTACGCAAAGGTTGACGGTACGGCATTTACAGCGTTTATCGTTGAACGGGGTCACAAAGGTTTATCCCTCGGTGCTGAAGAACAGAAGATGGGCATTAAAGGTTCCTCCACCCGGTCAGTTATCCTTGAAGACTGTGAGGTGCCGGTGGAAAATCTGCTTGGGGAAGTTGGCAAAGGGCACGTCATCGCTTTAAATGTATTGAATCTTGGGAGATTCAACCTCGGATCTGCATGCATGGGGGCTGCCAAATACGGACTTCAGCTTACATTGAGCTACACGAAGCAGCGCCATCAATTCGGCAAGGCCATTGCTGAATTTCCCGCTTCCAAAGAGAAAATTGCCAACATGGCGCTGCGCATTTATTCTTCTGAATCTCTTCAGTACCGGACAGCCGGCTACTTAGAAGAAGCCCTAGGCGGATTGTACGATTCCGAGGATTACGGCTTGATCGCGAAAAGAATGATGGAATATGCGACGGAATGCGCTGTCTGCAAAGTACACGGTTCCGAAACGCTGGATTTTGTAGCGGATGAGGCGTTGCAATTGCACGGGGGCTATGGATTCATCAAAGAATACGTGATTGAACAGATTTACAGGGATTCACGCATCAATCGGATTTTCGAAGGAACAAACGAAGTGAATCGGTTATTGATTCCTGGGAACTTGTTAAAGCAAGCGGCAAAAGGAATGGTGCCGCTGCCGGACATGGTTGAAAGAGCAATTGAGGAAATCGCAAATCCGAAAACCGACTCAATCGGTGTTATTTCCCGGGAAATAGAAGCGGTTAAAGCCATCCGGCGAGTTTTCTTGCTCGGCATTGGAATAGCCTATGAAGCATTCGGGTCCCAATTGGCAGAAGAACAGGAAGTCTTGATGAAACTGGCGGATATCGCCATTAACCTTTATGCAACCGAGTCATCTGTTATGCGAACAGCGCAAGCCTTGGAGAAATTCGGGGAAGACAAGCAGACGCTGAAAGTGGAAATGACAAAAGCGTTGGTCGACGACACATTGTTGGAGGTTGAAGTATCTGCGCGCCAGCTAATTCTAGGTGCATTAAAGGGCCAAAAGATGAGTGGCGGAATCGCAATGGTTATTGGGGAACTGAGCCGCTTGCAGCGAGAAGGCGGAATGGAAGCAAAAAGAAACATCGCGGATCAACTATTGAATGCAGAACAATATACTTGTTGAGGGGGAACCACATTGAAAACCATTACATTTGAAGAATACGGCGGACCCGAAGTATTAAAGTTGATCGATTCGGAAAAACCGACAGCGGGAGAATCGGAAGTGATAATTGAGGTTAAAGCCATCGGGGTTAACTATGCCGATACCGCAAGGCGGGAAGGGAAATATGTAGTTCCCACAAAACTGCCGTATGTTCCAGGCTCGGAAGTGGCCGGAGTGGTTGTAGAGACAGGCAGTGGAGTTAGAAACTTTAAAAAAGGTGCTCGTGTAGTCGCGTTGATCGAGTCAAACGGCTATGCCGAATTTGCAGCAGTGGATGAGCGGGTGCTGATACCGGTGCCAGAAGGCGTCAGTTTCGAGCAAGCAGTGGCGCTGCCGCTTCAAGGGTTGAGCGCTTATCACATTCTCAAAACGATGGGCAGGCTCGAGGAAGGTGAAAGTGTCCTAATTCACGCAGCTGCCGGCGGGGTAGGATCGATAGCTGTACAACTTGCCAAAATTTTTGGAGCTGGAAAAATTATCGCGACTGCCAGTACTGAAGAGAAGTTGGAACATGCGAGATCTTTAGGTGCTACACATTTAGTCAATTACTCGGAAGAGGGCTGGGCTGACAAAGTCAAAGAGCTGACAGATGGTAAAGGGGTGGATGTGGCACTTGAAATGGTGGGTGGCGAAGTTTTCAATCAAACAGTTAAGTGTCTGGCTCCTTTCGGTCGCCTGGTCATTTTTGGGGCGGCAAGCGGCGAGCAAGCCACGTTCAACCCAGGTCTGTTGATGCGTAAAAACCAATCGGTTATTGGATTCTTTCTCCCGCAGATCATGAGAAAGCCGGAATTGTTCCAAAGCAGTTTCGCAGAATTACTGGATTATATGAACAGTGGAAAGTTGCAGCTGACCGTTGGTGGAACTTATCCGTTGGAAGAAGCAGCAGATGTCCACCGCTTGTTGCAAGGACGGAAAACCATCGGCAAATTGGTTTTGAAACCGTAAAGACATATTTATTTGAGGAGTCGGTTCTATGTTCGAACAATTGGGAATTACACCAATCCGCGCAGAGCTCCCTTTCCGCCTGAACCATGTCAATTGCTTCATGGCGGAAGGGGAAGAGGGTTGGACCATTATTGATGCTGGATTAAACAATGACTATACAAGAGGGTTGTGGGATCAGCACATCGGCGATAAGCGTATCGCCGATGTGCTGATTACGCATTATCACCCGGATCACTTTGGTTTTGCGGGGGGCCTGCAGGAAAAAACAGGTGCCCGGGTTTCCATGACTCAGGTGGATGCGGATTCTGGAATGAAATCTTGGACGAAGGAATTTCTGGAAACGATGCCGGAACATTACAGAAGCTCAGGAATTCCAAAGGGGGCCGCGCAGCAGATGCTTGATAACACCGCTGATTTTGTCCCCCTTGTTTCACCTCTTCCAATCATCAACCATTTTTTTGTGGAAGGCGAAAGGGTGCAGATCGGCCGTTTTGAATACGAGGTCATATTCACTCCCGGACATTCAGACGGCATGGTCTGTTTCTATAACAAGGAACGAAATGTACTATTGTCAGCGGATCATATATTGCCGAAAATCACACCGAATATCTCCTACTGGCATCATGGCAATGCAAATCCATTGGCAGCTTTTCTCCATTCGTTGGATAAAACCCGGAAATTGGATGCAGAGTTTGTGATTCCCTCGCACGGTAAGCCTTTTTATGGGGCGAATGAGAGAATTGATGAACTGAAGAAGCACCACGAAGAACGTTTGGAAGAAACTCTTGAAGCGATTGCTTCTCCATCAACGGTTTACGAAGTTTGCGAACGCCTATTTAAACGCCCATTGACCCCTCACGAGACACGTTTCGCAGTCGGAGAAACGTTGGCGCATTTGGAATATTTGCGCTATGCTGGCGAAAGTCGGCGTGAAAAGTCGGGAGAACGCTGGATTTACCAAAGGATGGATTGAAGGAGGAATATGGATGAGAATTTTAATCGTTGGAGCAGGTGCTATCGGTGGGTATTTCGGTGGCAGGTTGATGGAAAAAGGGGAGGACGTCACGTTTTTGGTCCGTGAAAAACGGAAAAAGCAACTGGAGAAAAATGGTTTGGTCATTAGGAGTGTGAATGGTGATTACGAGGGGAAACCCACGTTGATTACTGCGACACAAAGTGATCGCGAGTTCGATGTCATTGTATTGACCACGAAATCATACCAGCTTGAAGGCGCAATGGAAGATATCCGTCCGTTTGTTAAAGAAGGGACAATGATTTTGCCATTATTGAATGGAATCGCGCATATCGATGAACTCGTTTCCGTTTTCGGGGAAGAAAGAGTGGTCGGTGGATTATGTTTCGTTGAAACCACTCTGGACAAGAATGGGACAGTTATTCAAACAAGTCCGATCAACCAGCTGGTCTTTGGAGAACGAACGGGTGACAAAACGGACCGGATTTTACAACTTGAGAAAGCATTCAGCGGAACTAAAGCTAAGTTTGTTCTGAGCGAAAATATCAACCAGGATATGTGGCATAAGTACTTGTTCATCGCCACCATGTCAGGAATCACAACGGCGATGGAATCCCCAATCGGTCCGATACTGGAGTTGGAAACGGGGCAACGGACCATAGCGGCTTTGCTGGAAGAACTTGCAGGAATTATGAAGACGATTGGAGCGCCGATTAAAGACTCCATCGTTCAAGAGCAGTTTGCGCGCATCAACATGATGGACCCGGGCATGAAGTCTTCGATGCAACGTGATGTAGAAAAATCTTTGCCGATTGAAGCTGATCATTTGCAAGGTTATCTGCTGAAGCAAGCAGCACAGCATAAACTGGCGGTACCTGTACTGGAAACAATTTTTACAAAGCTCGCTCTTTACGAAAAAAATCTTGTGGCTTCAAGATAAATATTGACGGAACATTTACTTTATTAGGACTCTGTTCTATGATTAGGTGCAAGCGCTCAATTGAAGCGTTTGCAAAAAACAGATAAGGAGTTGAAGATCGTGAATGCAATTGCACTTGCTGCCATCGGAATTTTTATTTTTATTCTTGGTTACCGTTTTTATTCCAAATTTATAGCAGAAAAGATTTTCAGGTTGGATCCGAACTACGTAACACCAGCGCATCGCTATAAAGATGGCGTGGATTTTGTGCCTACCAACAAATTTGTTTTATGGGGCCACCATTTTACCTCTGTTGCAGGAGCTGCGCCGATTCTTGGACCGGCCATCGCTGTTTATTGGGGCTGGCTGCCGGCTGTTTTATGGGTTATTTTCGGAACGGTATTTGCTGCCGGTGTCCATGACTTCGGGACCCTCGTTTTGTCTGTCCGAAACAAAGGACAGTCTGTCGGTACTTTGGCCCACCGCTTGATTGGCCAGCGCGGGAAGATCCTCTTCCTTTTTATTATTTTAATACTCGTGCTAATGGTCAATGCGGTATTTGCTTGGGTTATCGCAAACCTTTTCATCTCTTATCCGGCAAGTGTTATCCCAGTATTCATCCAGATTCCATTGGCACTTTGGATTGGACATGCCGTTTATAAACGGAATAAGAAAATGCTCGTGCCTTCTCTGTTTGCGTTGGCGACGATGTATTTTGTCGCTGTTATCTCGAGTCAGGTCGACTTTTTGCAGATCGATTTGGTTCAATACATGGGTGGCGAAGACGCTGCGGGCATCTTCGGACTCGGAGCAATTTCATCGGCTTTCTTCATCTGGATTACCATCTTGATGATTTATGTGTATATCGCTTCGACATTGCCGGTTTGGAAGTTGCTTCAACCGCGTGATTTCATCAACTCTCACCAGTTGATTGTCGGCCTCGCGATCTTGTATCTTGGATTGATCTTCACAAATCCTGAAATCACGGCTCCAATGACGAATCCAGAGGCGGATACTTCTTGGTTCCCATTGCTCTTTATCACCATTGCCTGCGGGGCCATATCCGGTTTCCACGGCCTTGTATCTTCTGGAACAACTTCGAAGCAGCTGAATAAAGAAACGGATGCTCGTTTCGTCGGTTATCTTGGAGCTGTCGGTGAAGGTGTCCTGGCTTTGATTTCCATTATTGCTGTTATCACACTGTTTCCTAGTGTCGAAGAGTTCAGAGCCACTTACAGCAGCTTTACGGCTTCCAATGGTGCCGGACTTGGCGCGTTCATCGAAGGGGCGACGGTATTGGCCAGTGGCTTATTGATTCCACCAGCAGTTGCATCCACAATCGTCTCTATCATTGTTGTGTCATTCGCTGCTACGACGCTTGATACTTCTGTACGCTTGATGCGCTATATCATTTCAGAGCTCGGCGTCGAATACAAAATCCCGGCTTTGGAGAAAAAGCACGTAGCAACAACAATTGCAGTCGGAGCAAGTGCTGCACTTGTTTTGATTCCTGAAGGCCCTCAAGGATTCGGTTCCGGCGGTTACTTATTATGGCCATTGTTCGGAACTGCAAACCAGCTGCTCGCAGGAATCAGTTTATTGCTGATTTCGATCTGGTTGAGGAAACTGGGGAGAAATTACATCATTACCATCATTCCAATGATCTTCTTGATGTTCATGACACTTTACGCGATGTTCAGACAGGTATTCCTGACATGGGCATGGTATGCAAGTCAACCGAATATGCTCCTGTTCGTTTTCGGAGCGATTATTTTCGTCTTTACGCTTTGGATCATTTTGACTGCTGTCGCAGCACTATCAAGAAAAGTTGACCCTGATTTCTCTGGCGACGACGAGTAAGAACAAGCAAAAATGGAGGGGATCATGTTAGTCAATGATCCTCTTTCCGTTTGTTCATGAAACTGAGCGGCTGCAAAGGCGACATGCTGTTGAGGTGTTATAATTTAAAGAAAAGAGGTGCTGGCTATGTTGGAGCAATTGAAACGGTTGATCGCCTATTACGAAGAAGTCCTGGAACTGCCTCACCGCACGGAAATAGCACGTGAATTGCGTGACGAAGATGATCTGTTTTTGCTCATGTTGTATTCGGAAATGCTCGGTATTCCGAATCCGGTGTATTACTACACTTTGGAACTTTACCCTTACATGATCGAAGAGTTTCATGACTGGCATTTGAGGATGGGGATGGAAAAATCTCCGCTGACCGGAATCCGCTGCTGTTAATCAGCAAAGAAATGAGGAAAACGAATGGACGTTTTATCGAAAAGCATTATCTTTGTGGGTGGTAAAGGTGGTGTTGGCAAGTCGACTTCGGCTGCTGCCATCGCTTGGCAGGCTGCAAAAAACGGTGACAGAACATTGCTGGTTTCTACGGACCCTGCTCATAATGTGGGAGATATTTTCAATCAAAAAATCGGTGGTAAAACGAAAGAAATTGCCACTAATTTATACGCTGTAGAAATTGATCCGGAAATCGAGACAGATAATTACATCAAATCCGTCAAAGCGAATATTAAAGGAACTGTACATTCCAGCATGATGGAAGAAGTGCATCGTCAGCTGGATACCGCCAAAGCGTCTCCTGGAGCTGACGAGGCAGCGTTGTTCGATAAATTGATCCACATCATTCTCGAAGAGCGGCAGAATTTTGACAAGCTGATTTTTGATACGGCTCCGACCGGCCATACAATCCGGCTGCTGACATTGCCGGAACTGATGGGCGTCTGGATAGAAGGGCTTTTATCCAAACGCAGGAAGACGAATGAAAACTATTCACGGCTTTTAAATGATGGAGAACCGAGAGAAGACCCGATTTATGATGTGTTGCGTGAACGTCAGGAACGCTTCTCTAAAGCGCGTGAAATTTTGCTGGATCAAAAAGAAACCGGCTTTATCTTTGTTCTGAATCCTGAACGGTTGCCGATATTGGAAACGAAAAAAGCGCTGGATTTGTTGGATAAATACCATCTGCATGTGAAAACGCTGATCATTAACAAAGTCTTGCCGGAAGAAGCGGATGGGGAATTTTTGATGGAACGGAAAAAGCATGAACAGAAATATTTGAAATTGATCGAAGAAACGTTTCCGAAACAACAGCTGATTCATATTCCATTGTTTTCACAAGACATCATCAGCAAAACGCAGCTGGAACTATTCAGTAATCATTTTGAGAAAGGATGAAGAGATTGAAAGCATTTGTCATCGAATCCGGAGAATTAAAGATAAAAGAAATGCAGGAACCACAAGTTAAAGCAGGAGAAGTGCTTGTTTCGCTGAAAGCCGCGGGATTGAACCGACGGGACCTGGGCTTAATCAATCGTTACGACAAACCGGAAGCGCTGGTGATCGGCTCGGATGGAGCAGGCGTAGTGGAAGCGGTAGGAGAAGGTGTGACGGCGTTTAAAGAAGGGGACGAAGTGATTGTTAACCCGGGTTTGCGCTGGTATGAAAACAGCGATGCACCGCCCGAGGAGTTTGATATTCTTGGAATGCCTGATCACGGAACGTTTGCTGAGAAAATAGCGATTTCCGCGGAACAGGTGGAAAAGAAGCCGGCGCACCTGACTTGGGAAGAAGCCGGCTCCTTGGCCCTTGCCGCGCTCACCGGCTACCGCGCGTTATTCACGAAAGGCGCATTGCAAAAAGGCCAGACGCTGTTCATCCCCGGAGCGGGAAGCGGAGTCGCAACGTATTTGATCCAGTTTGCAAAAAATGCCGGAGCGAAAGTGATAGTGACTTCGAGAAGCGAAGATAAGATGAAGCGGGCCAAAGAGCTTGGCGCAGATCGGGTCATTGATACGAACAGCGATTGGAAAGAGGAATTGTCCGGAGAAACCATCGACTTGGTGATCGACAGTGTCGGACGCGCAACGTTCAACCGCTCGCTTGAAGTTTTGAAAAAAGGCGGCAAAATAGTCGTGTTCGGTGCGACAACGGATGATACAGTCGATTTCAATCTCCGCCCGTTTTTCTACGGACAATATCAATTGCTGGGGTCTACAATGGGCAGCCGGGAAGAGTTGCGTGACATGCTGAAGCACATCGAAGAACACGGGACCCACCCGGTTGTGGACAAAACTTATCCATTGGATGACGCACAAGCTGCCTTCGATTATTTAGGTGAAGGAAAGCAGTTCGGCAAAGTGGTTCTCAAGGTCGGTCAGTAAAACTTATTGAAACTTCTCAGCCCGCCAACCGTAAGTTATAGAAATGAAAATGACTGGAGTTGATTGCGGTGGAAAACACAGGTTTAAAAGTACTGGTTCATGCAAGTGCATTTTTTGCTCCTTTCCTGGTGCCTTTTATCGTTTTTGTCATCTCGAATGATGACGAAGTGAAGAAGTTGTCGATTCAGGCTTTGCTTTTCCAACTGGTAATGGGGATCCTGCTTGCCATTTCTGGATTGCTTGTTGTCGTCCTGATCGGAATCCCGTTGCTGGTCGTCTTCGGTTTGATGACGGTGATCGTGCCGATCTTGGGTATCATCAAAGCATTGAACGGCGATCGTTTCGACTATCCGATTGTTGGAGCTTGGTATCAATAAAAAAAACGCCCTCGGGCGTTTTTTTTATTGTATTACGTTTGTCGATATTGGGTGTGAGTGGAATAGAGGAAGACTTTTTTTGTTGTGCCTGATAAAAGCTCGAAAGTGCTTGTTGAAGAGGTGAAAGTGCCTGATGAAAACGAGAAAGTGCCTGATTGGAAGGTGAAAGTGCTTGATTGAAAGTAAAAAATGCCTGATAGGGAATTTGTCTCTGCTTCGATGCTCGCGACTGCTCAGCTGTCTGGCTCATGAAGTGATCAGTCCCCAATACCGCGCGACGGATTGGGAACTTTATCAAGAACACCTTTCATACAAAAAAGTCCATCACAAGGATGGACTTTTTTCATTCGTAAATATAAGAAAGTGCCTTGATGGCCTGATCGACTGTTTCGACGGTGGCGTTGGCTTTTTGCGTGAGTTCTTTTAATGGGTGGTGCAATTTCTCGGGACGTATGATGATGACCGGCTTGCCGGAAGCGATCGCCGCGCTGGCATCCATTGCGGTGTTCCATTGTTTATACTGTTCCCCGAACAGGGCGATGACGAGGTCCGCTTTGTGCATTAAAACCCCCGTGCGCAAATTGTTGAAACTGGATGCAGCTTCGTCTTTGAAAACAGCGTTGGGCTGTTCACCCAATATTTCTTCTCCGATGTTATCGGACCGGTCGTGATTTTCCATCGGTCCGACAAAATCGACCGGCAGATTCAATGCCAAGGTTTTCTTTTTGATTTCTTCGCGCCAGGAACTATGAATTTCTCCTGCCAGATAAACGGTTAGTCTCATAATCTCACCCTCCAAAATCCATTTCTACCAGTGTATCATATTACACGGAGAGCTTGGAGAGATTAGATGATGAGCCGCTCTTTTTGAAGGACTGGTCTCAATGACAGCACATTGTCGATCTTGAACGTACGCTTCCTGTTGCGCAGAAAACAATAAGCCTGGAAAGAATCGCCACTGACGGAAAGGATTTTGACGCGCCTTTTAGAGATGGAACCGTCACCAGCCATATATATCATATGGATCGGTTGCTGATGTTTAAACGCTTTAAGAATCTGTGCTTTCATTGGAAACCCTCCCTCATAATAAGAACGTTTGTTCTTATTGTATAATAGGTTTGGAATTAAAACAACTCTTTCAAATCGTGTATAATGGAACGAACATATATTCTTTTGAAAATGGAAGGAGTCGCCAACATGAAAATTTTCCACACAGCTGATTGGCATCTGGGCAAGCTTGTCCAGGGCGTTTACATGACAGACGAACAACGCCATATCATCGAGCAATTCACGAAAGCCATTGAAGAGGAGCGTCCGGATGCGGTCATTATCGCGGGAGATCTGTATGACCGTGCCGTGCCCCCGACAGAAGCGGTGAATTTATTGGACGAAGCATTAGCTAAAATTGTGCTGGAATTGAAGACGCCCGTTCTCGCGGTAGCAGGCAATCACGACAGCCCGGGGCGGTTGAACTTTGGCAGCCGTGCCATGAAGTCGACCGGCATACATATTACCGGACAAATTCAAACAGATTATTCGCCGGTTGTGCTGGAAGATGAGTTTGGCGAAGTCCATTTCCATCTCGTTCCTTATGCAGATCCTTCCCAAGTGAGATACGCATTCGGAAACCCGGCTATTAAAACGCACAACGATGCCATGAAAGCGATCACGGATCA
>DATHVY010000018.1:0-2551 GCA_035461045.1 Planococcus sp. (in: firmicutes) | reverse complement strand
ATATGCTGTCAGTCTTGTTTTTTATTTTATCGATTATTTATATAAAGAGAAAAAAGCCATCCGCATCGCCATCGGCCTGTTGGGCATTGTATGGCTGCTGCAGACGGTCTTTTTGATTATGTATATGATAGAAACACAGCGGTTTCCGATTCTGACTGTTTTTGAAGGGATTTATTTCTACGCCTGGTTATTGGTGAGTTTGTCGCTTGTGCTGCGGATTTTTTACCGCTCAGACTTAGCGGTATTTTTCATCAACATCATCGGTTTCCTTTTCATGACCTTCCACACATTCGCGCCGGCGCAGATTGAACAATCGCCGGTCGGGGAAGCGCTGGTTTCAGAATTGCTGTTCATTCATATCACTTTTGCAATTCTGTCATACGCCGCATTTTCGCTTAGTTTTGTATTCGCGCTATTGCATATCATTTTATACCGGCTGCTGAAAAAGAAGAAGTTGACCAAGCAATGGAGCAATTTGCCGTCGTTGGGGCAAGCTGAAAGCGGAATGACGATATCGATTCTGGTAGGGATTCCCCTGCTTTTCATCTCACTCGTCCTTGGGTTTCAATGGGCTTATATATCGCTCACGGAATTCTCACTATTCGATATGAAAATCCTCGGTTCCGTCATCCTGCTTGTGGTTTACAGCGTAATCCTGTTCCGTCACCGACGGGGCACATTGAATGGCATGGGCCATGCGATGGCTCATGTTTACGCATTTTTACTGCTGCTGATCAATTTCTTTTTAGCAGGCCGTTTATCTGATTTTCATTTTTGGTATTAAAGAAAGGTAGGGTTCATTTGAGAAAAATAATTGTAGGTTCCAGAAGAAGCAAGTTAGCGTTAACTCAAACAAATCAGTTTATCGAGAAAATGAAAGCAGCGGGGGCTCCGTTTGAATTTGAAATCAAGGAAATTGTCACAAAAGGTGACCGGATCGTTGACGTGATGTTGTCCAAAGTCGGAGGCAAGGGGTTATTTGTCAAAGAAATTGAGCAGGCCCTATATGCCAAAGAAATCGATTTCGCAGTTCACAGCATGAAAGATATGCCGAGTGTCCTGCCGGAAGGCTTTGTCATCGGCTGCATCCCTGAACGTGAAGATCCGCGCGACGCGTTCATTGCAAATGATCACGTGAAATTGATGGACTTGCCGTCCGGAGCGATTATCGGCACAAGCAGTCTGCGCCGCAGTTCGCAGATTTTGATGCTTCGTCCGGACCTTGAAATTCAGTGGATCCGGGGGAATATTGATACTCGCTTGGCGAAATTGAAAGATGAGAAATTTGATGCCATTATTTTGGCTGCTGCAGGATTGAAGCGCATGGGCTGGAAAGATGATATCGTGACAGAATTCCTTGAAGTGGAAGACTGTCTGCCTGCGATTGGGCAGGGCGCCCTGGCCATCGAGTGCCGCGAAGATGATACAGAATTATTGGCGGAACTTGCTAAAGTCAACGATGAAATTACCAGTCTTGCGGTTCACGCTGAGCGTAAATTCCTAAAAGACATGGATGGCAGTTGCCAGGTGCCGATTGCCGGCTATGCAACCGTCCATGCAGGTGAGATTTCATTTACAGGACTGATTTCCGCTCCCGAAGGGGATGTGGTTTATAAAGAATCAAGCAAGCATCGTGATCCAATCGAAGCCGGCCGTGAAGTTGCTGAACGGATCAGCGCTCAAGGCGGTTATGAATTGATTCAGCGCGTCAAAGCTGAAAGTAATGTCTAAGAAGGAAGAATTGCCTCTTCAAGGGGAGACCATCGTTTTCACCGGTTCCAAAGAGCCGGCAGAAGCCGTTCAGGCTGTTGAAAATTATGGAGGCAAAGCGATTTATTTGCCGCTGATTGAAACCATTGTCATCGAATCAGAAACGCCCGATCTCTCTCCCTATGACTGGCTCATCTTTACGAGCCGGACCAGTGCGGAGGCTTTTGGCAAATTGAAGCTGCAGGTCAAGTGCAAAATTGCGGCAGTCGGTGAGCGCACAGTAGAAAGTTTGCTGGAGTTCGGTTATCTCGTGGATTTCATGCCGTCGGTATTCAGCGCTGACAGGTTCGTAGCCGAATTTCCAAAACACGTGCAGAATGCCAAATGCCTGTTCGTTAAAGGATCACTGGCGAAAAATACAATTGCCAGCATGCCGATGCAAGTCGACGAGTGGCTTATTTATGAAACGAAATTGTCGCTTGAGAATGCGAAAGAATTGATCCGGATGAAAGACGCCATCATCATTTTTGCCAGTCCTTCAGCTGTCGCGGCTTATCGCCAGGCAGGGGGGAATTGGCAGCATATCCGGATTGCAGCCATTGGCCATGTGACCCAGAAAGCGATCGTGCATGAAGGCGGGCATGTGAATTTTGTACCGAGAAAATATACGTACCTTGATGTGATCAATGAAATAGTGAAAGGAAGTTGAGCAAATGCAAGATTTGAATTTCCAGCGTCACCGCCGCTTGCGCGGTTCCGCAAACATCCGGGCAATGGTCCGGGAAACAAGCCTTCATAAAGAAGATTTCATTTATCCGATCTTTGTAGTGGAAGGCAAAAA
>DATHVY010000017.1:0-1805 GCA_035461045.1 Planococcus sp. (in: firmicutes) | reverse complement strand
AATAATTCCTGCTTCCACCGTCAGTGACTCTGGACTGATGCCCGTGGCCCCCGCCGGCGTAACCAAGGCAATTTCAATGGTTGGATCCACCGGAACGATCGCTGCCGCATCGAATTCCACTACAAATTCGGTTAACTGGTTTATAACATTGCGTGGTCCGTATATTCGTACCGTTTCATTCGAGGGCATCAAACTGTTGATTGTCACCCCTTCAGGAGGCGTGCCCGTCTGCTCGATAGAGACTGGCACTTCCTGACTGTATTCTTCAATATTGACCTGCACCTCGACCACTTCGGGTTCAATCGTAACATTCTCCAGTTTGGTCAAGTCATTCGCCAAAACGCGTACTCTTGCTTCAGCTTTGAACGACTCAGCAATATCCTGTTCGCCTGAAACGGTTGCCTTTACGAAACTGATGGAGTCAATCACACTTTTCGGTCCCGTTACCATTACAGTATTAGGCTCTGACGTGATGCTCTCCAGCTCATATCCTTCAGCCAGCAGTCGCTCGTTCATTTCAGGGTCGATGCGAAATTCTTCTGTCACCCGCTCTTCGATCGTCACATTTATATACGCAGGCTGCACGGTTGCACGGAGCTGTTCGGATAAATTTTCAGTCTGTATGGGTACGCGATGCTCACCCAACTCCAGATTTCTTAAATCCACAAACAAGGAGAAGTCCTGCAATTGGCGCGTGGTCTGCACAACGCTGGTCGGACCGGTGATCGTCAAGTCCGCTGTATCCGGCAACCCGCTGACCATCAAGTTTGTGTTGTCATAAAAAACGTCAAGTTCGAGATCTTCTATCCGTTCCGATGAAGTCGCTCCATCCGTGGAAGTTGTCGTATCATTCTCAGCTTGAACGGTGAAGAACAAAAGGAGGGCTAGCAACAATGCAGTAATCCGCAAAAACCACGGGCTGTCCATCATTTTATCCATTCTTTTTCCCCCTCCAATTCCACCGGGAAGCTGCCGCTTGTTCCTGTTCGGCTCCGAACCAAACCCGGCGCAATTTCGTTTCGAAATCTTCCAGTGACAGGTTGCGGTGTAAGTCTCCATTCGCCGTCAAGCTGATGGCTCCAGTCTCTTCTGAAACCACAATCGTGATGGCATCAGTCACTTCACTGATCCCTAACGCTGCACGGTGTCTCGTGCCCAGATCCTTCGAGATGAAGGGGCTTTCCGACAAAGGCAAATAACAGGCCGCAGCCGCAATTCGGTTTTTTTGAACTATAACTGCCCCATCGTGCAACGGTGTATTAGGAATAAACAAGTTGATCATCAACTCTGACGTTATGTCTGAGTTCATTTGGATTCCTGTTTCAATATAATCATTCAAACCTGTTTCCCGCTCAATGGATATTAACGCTCCAATTCGGCGTTTAGCCATATAGCTGACAGACTTGACAAGAGCTTCTATTAAACGATTGCGTTCGGATTCTTCATTTAACGTACTGCTGGAGAATAATCTGCCGCGTCCTAATTGTTCAAGCGCGCGCCGCAACTCCGGCTGAAAAATGATGATGATTGCCAGAAAACCCCAATTCAACACTTGCTGCAAAATCCAGCTCAGTGTTTCAAGGTTCAGCGCTTCTGTAATTAACCGGGCAATAATAATGAAGAAAATCCCCTTCAATAATTGAACGGCTTTCGTGCCTTTGATTACGGTGATTAATTTATATAAGACGAACCATACCAATAAAATATCGAGAATATTTCCCATGAGTTGGAGTGGTGCTTGGTGTGTTATATTCTCCAGAAACGGCATCGGACAACCCTCACTTTTCTACATCTGCATATGGAAT
>DATHVY010000016.1:0-4010 GCA_035461045.1 Planococcus sp. (in: firmicutes) | reverse complement strand
ATATAAGACGAACCATACCAATAAAATATCGAGAATATTTCCCATGAGTTGGAGTGGTGCTTGGTGTGTTATATTCTCCAGAAACGGCATCGGACAACCCTCACTTTTCTACATCTGCATATGGAATAGTATATCATAAGTAAAATCCCTATGCCCGTATAGAAAAAACCTCCCTTTATGAAAAAGGCAGGTTTAAGATTCGTCCCTAGAGAACATGGAAAGTACGTCTTTGAAGCCATTTTTAATCGTAAACCAGAGCCATTCAAATACCTGGTCGATTTCTTCAATTTCGCCAACAATCACACCACTCGAAGCCATATATTGACCGTTCACAATCGTGACATCACCGTGTAATTCCCCTTCCACCCGTAAATCGCCATTGCGGATTGTCAAATCGCCGATAACAGTTTCACCTGCAGGCACAACCACAGTTTCACCCTCTACCACTAGATTGGGCTGTTTTGTAAAAGAAAACTGCTGATCATCATTGAAGCTGGCGAACATCATCGTACTCATCAGCAGCAGGAACAGCGCCGCTGCAGTTAAAAACGGATGGCTTCTGAACCATTTTTGTACATTCTTCCGCTGCTTTTGTTTCGGCAGTGAGGCCATTGTCTTCTGGACAAAGTCAGCAGGCGGTTTTATATAAGATGCACTTTGGATAAATGCAATCGTTTTGTTCAATTCGTGGTAATGCTTGCGGCAATCGGTGCAGCTCTTCAAATGCTCCTTAAGTTCCACTTCTTCGGCAGGACTGATATCGCCATCTAAATAATTGTTCATGGAATGAACGACATGTTCCGGGCACTTACTCATTATGATCGCCTCCTACAAATTGCTCAATTGCTTGCGCAGAGCTTCCCGTCCCCGGTGTATACGTGTTTTAACTGTGCCCAATGGCAGATCCAATATTTCACTGATTTCCGCCAACGGCAGCTCTTCGATGTATTTCAATACGATGGCAGCCCGGTATTTTTCCGGTAATCGACTGATTTCATATTGTACTCGTTCCTGCACTTCCATGCGCATTAATTCTTCTTCCGGAAGCTGGTCATCGTCGGCGACTTTCGAGTACATATTTAACCCTTCTGCACCGCGTATTTCCGCGTCCAGATAGAAATCAGGCTTTTTCTTTCGAATTCGATCGATGCATAGATTCGTGGCAATCCGGTACAGCCATGTTGAAAATTTTCGTTTCTGATCGAATGTATGGATATTGATATAAGCGCGCATAAATGCTTCCTGAGCAATATCTTCCGCCTCCTGCTTATTGCCAAGCATACGGTAACAGATATGATAGAGCTGATTCTGATAAAGCTCGACGATTTCGGCGAATGCGTTCTGATCGCCTTTCATAACTCTGTTTATTCGTTGATTCACTAACGCATCCATGATCTCATTTCCCTCCGCCTATGCGGCTATCATTTTATATACGACTTGATTCAAGAAAGGTTTCATTTCTTTTTTTCTATATCATCCTATCAAATTCACCCCATTAAAATCCAGTTGATTTCCAAATGGTTAAGAAGTTTTTAATTTCACCCACAAAAAAACAGGCTTTCGCCTGTTTTTTACAATAATTTTTCGCCGAATAGTGAGCCGATCAGTGCAACCGCCACATCTGCCGTACGATTTTTTTCATCTAAAATCGGGTTGACTTCCACGAATTCTGCCGAAGTGATCAATCCTGCGTCAAATAGCATTTCCATCGCCAAGTGGCTTTCCCGGTAACTGATGCCTCCAGGAACCGGTGTGCCGACTCCTGGCGTGTACATTGGATCGATGCCGTCCAAGTCCAGGGACAGATGCACAGCGTCCGTTTTGCGCTCTTCTTTTAAATAACGGATAGAATCTTCAATTACTGCATTCATACCCATTTTATCAATCTCATGCATGCTGTAAACTTTGATGCCGCGTTCTTTGATCAATTCCCGCTCGCCTGGATCTACCGAACGTGCGCCAATGATAACGATATTTTCAGGCTTCACTTTTGGAGAATAGCCGCGGATATTCGTCAATTTCTCGTGGCCGTGGCCAAAACTCGCTGCCAATGGCATGCCGTGGATATTACCCGACGGGGATGTGTCGCTCGTGTTCATGTCGGCATGCGCATCGTACCAGATGACTCCAAGATTGTCGTGCCGCTCAGAAATCCCTGCCAATGTGCCGATTGCGATGCTGTGATCTCCACCAAGTACCAATGGGAAATTTCCAGCTTCAGCGACTTCGTGCACTTTTTCGCCCAATGCCTCAGTTGCATCCGTAATGGCTTTTAAATTGCGTAAGTTCGTATTTTCGTCCACTGAACCGTCTGCATGGCCGATTTGAATGTCTCCCTCGTCCTTAACAGAATGACCCAGGTTTTCAATGCGGTTGACTACGCCTGCATAACGGATGGCACTTGGACCCATATCCACACCACGGCGGTTTTGCCCGTGGTCCATTGGAACACCGATAATCGATATGTTCATTTTATTCATTTTTTTATACCCCCTAAGTTGATTAGACTCATTGTAACGCCTAGGGGGGATATGGCTCAACCAGACAAAATTACGAATATTTATTCATCTTATTTGCCAGTTTTCTTTTCACTTCCGGCCATTCTTCCGCAATAATGGAATAGACCACCGCATCCCTCGGCTCCCCAGTGGAACGGATGCGCTCGTTTCGCAGCACCCCTTCTCTTACTGCGCCTATGCTCTCAAGCGCTTTTTGTGAACGGATGTTTTCAGCGTCCGTTTTGAATTGCACCCTTAAAAATCCCCGTTCTTCAAAACAATAAGACAACAACCCGGATTTCGCACCTTTGTTGACATGGGTTCCCTGCACTTCTTGCGAATAAAAGGTTGCACCGATCTCGCAGCTGCGATTTTTGTCGTCGATGCTGAAAATTCTAGTTGTTCCCACGATTTTCCCGCTATCGGCTTGTTCCACCGCAAAAACGAGCACATTCGATTGATTTAATCCAGCTTCCAACCAGTCAGCCATATCTTCCAAGGATGTTAATTTAAACAGCATATGCCGAAAAATATCTGGGGTATACAATTCCCAAAGCGCTTCAAAGTCCTCTCGTTTCAATAACCTCAACCGCACTCCATTTTGTTCCAATATCATATGGGCTCCCCCTCAATTAAAATCAACAGCTCAAATACGATCGAACAATTCGCATTCCGCCTTTCCTTCAGAATTACCGAATGCAATTTGGCCGCATATAAGCATGTTTTTTTATTCCAGACTCCTAGTTGACTAAGATTTTGAATTCACTTCATTATAGATCATTATGTTTTTAAATCAAACGTGTCCAATAATTTTAAACAAGTGAATGGATTTGTTCCTAAAAGCATTAATAGATAATAGGAATTGTTATGGCAAACAGCGCATTTGAACGGAAGCCCCCACGGCTTCAGCCTATAGAAAACTAAAAAAAGCCCGCCTCCAACTGAATGGAGACGGACTTTTTACACATGGATGTTGCTAATAAACATGGAACAATGGAGCCTAGGGGGCTCGAACCCCTGACCTCGACGCTGCCAGCGTCGCGCTCTCCCAGCTGAGCTAAGGCCCCGCGCTGAACTGGCGCAAGGAAAGAAAATGAGCCATGAAGGATTCGAACCTTCGACCCTCTGATTAAAAGTCAGATGCTCTACCAGCTGAGCTAATGGCTCATAATAAAAATGGCTGGGGTACCTGGATTCGAACCAGGGCGTGACGGGATCAAAACCCGTTGCCTTACCGCTTGGCTATACCCCAATGTTATATAAAAACTGGTGGTGGGGGGCAGATTCGAACTGCCGAACCCGAAGGAGCGGATTTACAGTCCGCCGCGTTTAGCCACTTCGCTACCCCACCGATTATGAATTTTAAAACACATGGTGGAGGATGACGGGATCGAACCGCCGACCCTCTGCTTGTAAGGCAGATGCTCTCCCAGCTGAGCTAATCCTCCATGATTGGTGACCCCTACGGGATTCGAACCCGTGTTACCGCCGTGAAAGGGCGGTGTCTTAACC
>DATHVY010000015.1:0-2372 GCA_035461045.1 Planococcus sp. (in: firmicutes) | reverse complement strand
TCTTCCGCAACAAACGGAATAAGTGCCATGATACGTGAGCGTTTAATTGCAATTGTCAGCTTGCGCTGCCATTTTGCACTTGTGCCTGTAACACGACGTGGCAAGATTTTTCCTCGTTCAGAAATGAATTTCTTCAACAAGTCAGTGTCTTTATAGTCGATGTGCGTGATGTTGTTAGAGTTGAAATAACAAACCTTTTTACGCTTTTTGCCTCCGCGACGTGGTGCCATATCGAATTCCCTCCTTCATAAAAAAGTTTTGGTCCCGCAAGTGTCGCTTCATTTTAGAACGGCAAATCGTCATCCGATACTTCGATCGGGCCGCTGCCGCTTGAAAATGGATCTTCATCTACACGAGTTGTGTTCTGTTGACTTGGTCTCGGTGATTGGTTCTGCTGATAAGATGGCTGCTGTCCTTGAGAACGGTCTGAGTTGCCAGAGGCACTTTTCGGTTCTAGGAACTGCACGCTGTCGGCTACAACTTCCGTCGTATAGATGCGCTTTCCGTCTTGTCCTTCATAGCTGCCTGTTTGGATACGGCCTTCCACACCTGCCAAACTTCCTTTTTTCAGGAAATTCGCCGTGTTTTCAGCTTGTTTGCGCCAAACGGTACAATTGATGAAATCCGCTTCTTTCTCACCTTGTGCATTGGAAAATGTCCGGTTTACAGCCAGTGTAAAACGGGCAACCGCCGCTCCACTTGGTGTATAGCGAAGATCCGGATCTTTTGTCAGTCTTCCGACTAAAACAACTCGGTTAATCATCAGAATCAACCTCCTTCAAGTCAGTATTATTTAGCAATTACACACCGCTTATACGTCTTTGCGTACAGCGATATGACGAATGATATCTTCGTTGATGTTCGCAAGACGTGTGTATTCGTTGATCGCTTCTGAACCAGCATTAACTTTTACGATTTGGTAGAAACCTTCACGTAAATCGTTAATTTCATAAGCTAAACGACGTTTACCCCACTCTTTCGACTCGATGATTTCAGCACCGTTTGAAGTAAGGATTTCGTCAAAACGCTGAACAAGCGCTTTTTTCGCATCTTCTTCGATTGAAGGCTGAATAATGTACATTAGTTCGTACTCTCTCATCTGTTGTCACCTCCTCATGGACTTTGGCCCTGCTGATTTCAGCGGGCAAGGAGCAAGCAATTCAATTATTACTCACATCACAGTATTGTAGCATAAATGCAAGTGACCCGCAACTACCCTTTGCATATTCAGTTCGGTTATACTCAAACTAGAAACCAAAGGACGTGAAGCCATGAAACCCGACCGCATCATCGAACTGAAAATGGAGGAAGTTGCCCCGAAGGCACTCTGGTTCAATGTGATCCTGTTGATTGTCTTCGCTGTTTTTTTCCATATTTTCTCAGGACCGTTATCACTCAGCTTTTCCTTTTGGGGCATCTTGCTGTTTATCGTCGGCTACCTCTTGTTGATCGTTTTGCATGAATTGTTTCATTTGATCGGCTTTCTCCTCTTCGCGAAGGTGAAGCTGTCTTCTTTGAATTATGGAGTCCTCTGGGAAATGGGTGTGGCGTATGCGACAACCAGCACCCCTGTGCAAACCGGGGCGATGCGGAAAGTGCTGCTGCTTCCCTTCTGGACAACCGCTGTGGTGCCAACCATCATCGGCTTCTGGATCGACAGCCAGGTGCTGGTGCTGCTCGGTGCCATGCTGGCAGCTGGTGCGGCAGGCGACTTTCTTATGTACCGCGAACTGTTGAAAGAAAAGAAAGAAGCATGGATCGTCGACGACCCCGAGCTTCCCCGACTGCTTGTATATAATGAATATCCGGAGTAGGGAGATAGAAAAGCCTTCTTAAACGATATTCGGCAAATCAGCAGAAAAATGCCCCGACAGCCACTTTCATGGCTGTCGGGGCATTCTCTTATTCACTTAAAACTGAACGGCATGTTCTACTTGCCAGTGGCCGTCGGTGATCCTTGTTTTCAACAGCTCCGTCGCTTTTGCGACATAGACTTTGGCTTCTACTGTTCCTCCGTCTGTTTGCACTTGAATGGTGATCTTGTCGTACAAATCCGTTTCAGGATCTCCTGAATAATCTTCCAGAAAATCCAAAGCCGGCCATAGCACGTCGGGCACCTCATAAATTTCTCCCGTCGTCTCTTCAAAATCAGATGGAACCATCGCCGGATAGCCAAGTCCGGTATCGTATAAAGTCCCTTTTGCAACCGCGTGCTCAGCAACCAACGACGCTTCCTCTAGATAGTCGTGGTACTTTCCCCCCCGTTTCAGGGTTCCGTAAGTAAATAAAAGCATGTTAAAATCCTCCATACAAAAACCGGAGGCGATCAAGCATCCGGTTTGTTCAATTTCCATTGGCTATAGCAATACTTC
>DATHVY010000014.1:0-2705 GCA_035461045.1 Planococcus sp. (in: firmicutes) | reverse complement strand
AGGAGGGAGTTCGATGAAAAAGTTTCTCGTTGCCCTGATGATCGCGTTTCTCAGTCTGTCTGCCATGTCGAGTGTCAGTGCTCACCCGCATCACGGTGATCATGATGACTCTAAGTTCAGTGTACGGAAGGAGCTAGCCATTAGCAAAAAAGCATTGAACAAGTACCGGGACATTGAAGTCGCTTTGGATGAAGGGTTTGTCGGATTAATGCCAGGAGCATGTGTGCCGGATATGGGAATTCACTTAGTAAAACCTAGCCGTATGGATGATGCCAAGCTTCATATCAAACGTCCGGAAATCCTGCTATATGAGCCTAAGAGAGACGGAAGCTATAGACTAGTTGGAGCCGAATGGTATGTACCGGCAGAGAAAACTAAAAGAACCCCGGTCATTTTTAACCAAAAGTTCCAAGGGCCGATGCCTAACCACGATGGCTCACCAGGACAGCACTATGATTTGCATGTATGGCTCTTCAAACACAATCCGGACGGAATGTTCACCCCGCTGAACAAACGGGTGAGCTGCAAATACGCTGAATAAAAAAAAGCCAGTGTAAAAGATCATTTTACACTGGCTTTTTTACTTTACTTAATTCTTCCCGAAAACATGATACACGAGCCATTTCTCCAGTTCCACTAGAACAAACACACTTAATCCGATCAGAAATGGCCATACCCAATATTGAAATCCAATCGGCTCTGTTCCAAGCAGCGTGTTCATGACAGGGATATATGTCGCTGCTAATTGAATCACTATTAATATTCCGGAAACTAAAAAAGCAGCTTTATTTGAAAAGAAATCCCGGTTCAATGCAAATCGCTTCTCATTCCGACAATTAAAGAGATAAAAGAGTTGTGAAATAACCAGAGCCTGCAAAGTCATCGTCTGCAAAATTCCTTCTTCGTAATTTCTTGCATTAAGCATTTGATTCATCCAGAGTATACCCCCACATATAATTAGCGATACAAACGCGATCCGGAAAATTGCATAGCCGCTCAACAAGCGGCTCCCTAACAGCCTCGGTGGACGTTCCATTGAGCCAGGCTCTAGTTTTTCAAACGCAATCGCCATAGAAATCGTCACGGCAGTGATCATGTTGACCCACAAAATTTGTACTGGGGTAAGTGGAAGGGTTGTGCCCAGAAGAATGCTGATAAAAATCAGCATCCCTTCCGACACATTAGTCGGTAAAATGAACAAAATCGTCTTTTTCAGATTGTCATAAACCCGGCGGCCTTCTTTCACCGCATTAACAATCGTATTGAAATTATCATCAACAAGCACCATCTCTGCTGCTTCTTTTGATACTTCGGTGCCTTTGATGCCCATCGCAATGCCAATATCCGCCCGTTTCAATGCAGGTGCATCGTTCACACCGTCTCCGGTCATCGCGCATATATGTTGCTGTGCCTGCAATGCTTCGACCAGTTGCAGTTTATTCGTCGGACTGGTACGTGCAAAAATATCATATTCTAACACTGCTTTTTCCAGTTGCTGTTCATCCATGTCATCCAGATTCCAGCCTTCAATCACTTTGAAACCGTCTCCGATGCCTAATTTCGCCCCGATTGCCACCGCAGTTTCCTTATGGTCCCCAGTAATCATTTTCACTTTAATACCGGCTCTTTTGCATTGGGCAATCGAATCGATCACTTCATCACGCGGCGGATCGATAATCCCTGCAATTCCCAAGAATATAAAATCCTCAACCAGGTCCTCATGTTCAATCCCTGTTACTTCTTCACCGACGGTCTTTATCGCTGCTGCCAAAAGCCGTTCGCCGCGTCTTGCGTGCCTCGCAATTTTCTCTTCCCACTCTGCCCTCTGCTCAGCAGGAATCATCTCCAATAACTGTTCCGGGGCGCCTTTTACGTAGATCCACTTCTGGTTTTGCTCCTCCACCAGTGCTGCCATATATTTATAGGATGAATCAAATGGAATTTTTGCAATCACTGGCAATTTTTCTATCGGTTTATCTGCCTTTTCCGCAAGCGTCAGCAAGCAACCTTCCGTCGCTCCCCCACTGACGGACCAACGTTCTTTATCATCCACTATCAAATTCGCATCGTTAACTGTCTTCACGCAAATTAAAAAACGGTGCAATGCCGGATTCTCAGCTAAGCTGGCCTCCTGACCATTCTTTTGAATCATTCCTTCTGGAGAGTATCCGACACCGATTACATCTAATTCAACGTCGGCAAGGATGACGGATGTTACCGTCATTTCATTTTTCGTCAATGTTCCAGTTTTATCTGAACAAATAACTGTAACTGCTCCAAGGGTTTCTACAGAAGGTAAATTACGGACAATGGCGTTTTTGCCAGCCATCGTTTGAACACCAAGTGCCAAAATAATAGAAAGGATTGCAGGCAGCCCTTCTGGAATCGCTGCTACAGTGAGTGCGATAATAGCCAATAGCAATTCACCCATGGCATAATCATGGAACCAATATCCGATACCAAACATGGCAAATGCACTGAGAACGATGATGACCGAAATCAGTTTTCCGAAATCCGCAGTCTGTTTTAACAATGGTGTTTGCAATTTCTTGACAGAGGCCATGGCAGCGCTGATCTTCCCAAGTTCAGTTTCAATACCTGTCGCGACGACAATCCCGCGTCCCGAACCGGCAGAGATGGAAGTGCCAGTGAAAACCATATTTGTCCGGTCACCCAACACCGTAGCTTCCGGTAAAGCAGCAGTT
>DATHVY010000013.1:0-7089 GCA_035461045.1 Planococcus sp. (in: firmicutes) | reverse complement strand
ATTAAAAATGTTTTTTCCAATTTGAACACTCCTTTGTTAATAGCTCGGGCATAGTGCCCACCTTAAAAAATACTATCATTGTCGCCTTATTTGTCAACTGCCTGCCTAAAACTTTCTTTTGCCGATGAAAAAAGCAATTTTTCTCATCGTTTTGTTTGCTTGGCTTTTCGGCAAATGCGAGAGCTCGACTAATGCTTTGTTCAAGTATCTTTCGCTCATTTCTTTTGCTTCAGCAATTCCAGGACTATGCCGGATCATCTTCACTACCGTCAAGCGCTCTTCGTCCGTCAAATCCTTGTTCAACTTTTCTTTAAGCAGTGCATAGACTTCAGGATCTTTTCGGGCACATAGGACAGGCAGCGTGATATTGCCGAGCATAAAGTCGCTTCCCGCTGGCTTGCCCAATTCCGCATCCGAAGAAGTGAAATCAAGAATATCATCAATAATTTGGAAGGACATGCCGATGTAGTAACCGAACCTTCTTAAATGGGCAGTTGTTTTTTCATCTGTCCCTGAAACGATTGCTCCCAATTCGCAGCTCGAAGAAATCAGCAATGCCGTCTTTCTTTTGATCCTGCGTAAGTAATCCCGCAATCCCTGGTCCAGTTTGTATTTGTCTTCAATCTGGATAATTTCGCCCCTGCACACTTCAATCATCGTTTTCGAGAGGATTTGGTGGACTTTGGGAGACTCTACTTTCGTGATGTATTCCAATGCACGTGCAAGGATGAAATCACCTGTATACATTGCGACACTATTGTTCCATTGTGCCTTTACAGTTAAATTCCCCCTGCGCATTTCCGAATCATCAATCACGTCATCATGGACCAGTGAAGCCATGTGGATCAACTCGAGCGGCACGGCAACACGCTTCATCACATCAATATCGTATTCGCCAAATTTTCCCGCCAGCAAAACAAAGACAGGTCGGATTCTTTTCCCCCCGGCCTGCAGCAAATGAAGAGAAGCGTCTTGAAGTAGAGGAGATGTAGAATCCACTGCCTGTTCTAATTCTTTTTCGATCATATCCAGTTCCGGTCTAAGGTCGGAATAGAGCAATTTCAACTTCATCTTTTCCACTTAAAAACCTTCTCCCGCTATTTTACTTTTTTGATCCCCATATGAAGAGCTGCCGCCCCTCCTGTATAAGGTTTATACTTCACTTTTTCAAAACCTACCTGCGTGAACAGTTTGGCCAGCTCGCGCATTCCAGGAAAATCCTTGGCCGATTCCTGAAGCCACGAATATTCCTTGTAACTTTTTGCGAAAAGCTTGCCGAAAACAGGCATGATAAACCGGAAATACATCCGGAAAAACGGTTTAAAAAACAAATTTTCAGGTTGCGAAGTTTCAAGACAAACAATCATGCCGCCAGGTTTCAGCACTCTGTGCATTTCTGAAAGCACTTGTTTATAGTCCGGTACATTGCGCAAACCGAAACCGATTGTAGCGAAATCGAACGAATTATCCGGGTAAGGCAGGCTCATGGCATTGCCCTGGACCAACTTGACCTGAGGCAGGTCCTTCGTTTTTTCCACTCCAACATTCAACATGTTCTGGCTGAAGTCTAGTCCCACTAC
Source organism: Planococcus sp. (in: firmicutes) (assembly GCA_035461045.1). Taxonomy (GTDB): domain Bacteria; phylum Bacillota; class Bacilli; order Bacillales_A; family Planococcaceae; genus Planococcus. Next base: position 5,509 of record DATHVY010000013.1, on the reverse strand, counting down.
CCTGCCGGTCGGCCCTGTTGCTTCAGCAAGTGCAATGGTCCAGTCCGCCGTGCCGCAGCAAACGTCTATCGCAGAAGCACCTTTGGCAACCTGCATCTTGTGCATGGTGTCTTTGCGCCATTTATTGTGTTGCTGAAAACTGATGACAGAATTCATTTGATCATAATTGGTTGAAATTTTTTCAAAAACTTCATGGACTCGCTGTTCTTTCGTTTTTTGCATATCAGTCATCCTTCTTGGGTCAGCTGCTCAGCTTTATGCTGGTGCGGGGTTATTTGATGGAGCAAATAATTTTTCAATTCATAATTGAATGAGTGGTTGTCGATCAACTTCAGCATATCTGCCTGCAAAATATCCAAATGGCGCATCAGCCAGTCTTCGATGTGAAAAGGCGAGATAAGAGAGTCACTCAAGAGGCGAAGAACTTGAGTGGGTTCGTTTGCTTTCAAGAATTGCAGTTCTTCATAATATCGATTGTACTTCAGGACAGTTTCAGCCAAAGCACGATACTCCGTGAATCCATAATATTCATAAAAAGTCACCAACAGATCGGATTCAATGATCTGGATGGCATCTTCAACATCCAAAACAGAACGAAGTGACGTGTCATGGAATGAAGTTTTTTCTTCGCTTACGCGCGTGATCGAGCGGGCGAGCCCACTAGTCAATTTCAGGTTTTTTAAATTAGTCAACATTTGATAATAGATGCCGCTGTAAAAGTCGCCGGCAAGCACAGTCAATTGTTGCTTTTTTGAGATGGATGGTTCTTCTTTGATTTTATCGTGGGCATTCAGTGCAGCATAAACGATGGATACCGTTTTCGCAGAGACCTCTATTTCTCCCGACCACTGTTTATTATCAAAGAGCGGCAATAGGAGGAAGAAGAGGCGCGCACGTTCAATTGACGGTCCCCCCATGAATTTTTCAAGGGTCCGCTGTTTGACAGCATTGCGCACGTCATTTTCAAATGTTAATATTTTCGAATGTATTTGTTGGTCATTCATACCACTTGCTCCATTCATGATTTAGCCATACTAATCAATTGTATCATAGGAAAAGCTGCGTCTTCACTATTAAACGCTTATTTTTTCGGCTCACTTTCAACTAGGCCGTGAGCAGAATGAATTTCAGCTTTACCCCTGATTTTCATGGCTGAAGTATGTTCGGTGAACTGGGCGATCATCACTTCGCCTTTATCCAATTTTTCTGTATGGTGAAATTTAGTGTCATTGCCTCGTGTTAATCCGATCACATTCACTCCATCTTCCTGAGCGCGAATTACAATATATTCTGTCTGTGCCATTTTCCCACCCGTTTCTGTGAAATTTATTTCATCTTGATATAAGTAATGATTTCCGAACGTTTAACATCGTCTTCTTCCAGAATCCCCCTGGCAACAGCGGTCACAGTTGTTGCACCGGGCGCCTTTACGCCTCTCATTGTCATGCACATATGTTCAGCTTCCACCATGACATAAACGCCATGAGGCTTTAATGATTCCATCAACGAATCCGCTATGGTTGACGTGATGCGCTCCTGCAGCTGCGGACGTTTCGCCACTGCTTCAACCGCTCGCGCAAGTTTGCTCAACCCAGTTACCACTCCATCACGTGGGATATAAGCGATGTGGGCTTTTCCAAAGAAAGGGACGAGATGATGTTCACATGTAGAATAGAAAGGAATATCTTTTACCAAAACGATTTCTTCATGACCTTCATGAAAAACCGTTTGAAAATATTCTTTCGGATCCTGTCTGAGGCCAGAGAAAATTTCCGCATACATTTTCGCTACCCTTTTAGGGGTATCAAGCAATCCTTCTCTTGTCGGGTCTTCGCCGACTGCGTCCAGAATCATTGTCACCGCCTGCTCAATTTTTTGCAGATCCACTTCTTTTTTAACCATTGCATCAGCCACTGTGTTTCCCCCTGTATGGACATATCGATTAACTCTCTCTAATAATTGGAAACGCTTAGGAAAGTACTATTCCAAGCGCCATGTTTTTAAAATGCTTTCCACTAAATATAGTAGATTATCAAATGAATCGTAGCATACCAACAAACCTTTCGCAAAACCGAAAGCTCAAAAAAAGAATGGCTAATGTGTGAGCTTGTCACACAAAAGCCATTCTATGTACAGCACTGTAGCTTATTTCACTGCGTCTTTAAGCGCCTTGCCTGGTTTAAATGCAGGAACCTTGCTAGCAGCAATTTCGATTTCAGCTCCAGTTTGCGGGTTGCGTCCTTTGCGGGCCGCACGTTCGCGTACTTCAAAGTTACCGAATCCGATCAACTGTACTTTGTCACCTTTAGTAAGAGCGTCTTGAATTGTTTCAAAAGCAGCGTCAACTGCTTTAGCAGCGTCTTTACGGGAAAGCTCAGCCGCCTCAGCAACAGAGTTCACTAATTCTGTTTTGTTCATGCCATTCACCTCCTCTCAAAGGGGATGCAATCCATCAATCCTGTAAAAAGAGTATCATATCAAAAATCGCATAGCAACCACTATCATAGCGGTTTAGCAATAAAAGGGGGATAAAAAACCAATTTTATCCAAATTTTTGATTAACACATCAAAATCCTATGATATCAGCGATTTTCACTATTGTTAAATATTGGTTCGTTTTGCTCATTTACAGTGTAAGGAAGTGAATAGGCCGGAACTATAGGGCTCTCTTCAAATAGAAGGAATCGAATGTCTTCCCCTTCTTCCAATTCTCCATCATAATCTTGCAGTTCGGTGAAAAGGTCCATTGAATAATCGACAAAAACATCGCCTCTGCCGTTTATAACCATTGGCAAATTCCTTCCGCTGTAAGGACTGGTTACGAATTGTTCGCCATTAAAGCCCATCGCACTGTAATTCAGCTTGAAGACGTTATCTGCGATAACTTCTTCAACTGGTGCACGTCCGCCATTTGCAGCTTTCCTAACATTGATTGATCGAATCGCTTCAGCAATTCTTAAATCTACCAGCTTCACTGTCGGGTTCTCTTCTACGTCCATAATTACGTATTGAAAAATACCTCCGCTTTCATATGCATTAGAAGGCATTTCAGACAAAAAATCAGGCATTAGTTTTGAGAAATCGATCGGGTATTTAATATATTGGTCCTCATCCATGTCCCGGGTTTTGATCGGCAGCAATCCACCGCTCGCTTCCTGGTAACGCTCAATCGCAGTCTGAACAGTCAGCAACTGGTCTAGGTGGGGCATCTGATTCTCTACTCTTTCATTGGCTGGATACATGCAGCCGGTAAGCAGCACTGCAATTGCAAGAAACAGCACTGCAACAGTCATTTTCTTCATGTTCATCACCTCATGAGCCGCCTGTCGGGCCGCTGAATATTGTGAATACCATAATAAAGAATCCAAGTATCAGCAATACATACGCAAACAATGCGAAAATGAATTTTAAAATGCCATTCTTCATTTTATACCTGCTTAAATAGATTATGACCATCGACAGAATCAAAAAAGCGATCCCAGCGAATGATACCCACATTTTGTCTAAAGCACTCATAAATAGACCGCCTTTCATATTGTTTCAGCCCATAGTATAGCATAAAAAAAGAGGTGGGAGCCTTGCCCCGCCTCTTCTTTTGTGACAATTACAGTAAATTGATCAAATCTTCCATCTCGTTCTTTTTCATGCGTCCCATCAGTTTTTCAACGGCCTCTTCAGTTGAAATCCCTTCGAACAAAACCGAATATAAGGCGGCTGTTATCGGCATCGGCACATTATATGCCTGTGACAATTGATAAGCGGCTTTGGTTGTCCGAATTCCTTCAACCACCATGCCCATCTCCTCGAGAACCTCATCAAGCGACTTGCCTTTTCCAAGCATATTCCCTGCACGCCAGTTGCGTGAGTGCGGGCTGGTGCATGTTACGATCAAATCGCCCACTCCGGTAAGTCCAGAAAACGTCAGGGGAGTCGCTCCCATTTTGACGCCAAGGCGAGCGATTTCCGCAAGGCCCCGTGTCATCAATGCAGCTTTTGCATTATCCCCATAACCCAATCCATCCGTGATGCCGACTGCAAGCGCGATGATATTTTTCAAGGCTCCCCCTATTTCAACACCAATCACATCCGTGTTGGTGTATACACGGAAATACTGGTTCATGAACAGGTCCTGGACACGCTCAGCAGACTTCGTTGTTTCACATGCAGCCGTTACAGTGGTTGGATGCTCCAAAACGACTTCTTCTGCATGACTCGGCCCGGACAGAACGACGACATCTTCTATCCATTCCTCTGGAATTTCCTCACGGATCATTTCACTGATTCGCTTCAAGGAATCCGGTTCAATTCCTTTTGAAACATGGATAAAGAGAATCTTCTTATCCAATCGCTCTTTTATTTTCCGGCAAACTTCCCGAATGGCTTTTGTCGGCACCGCCAGAACAAAAACCTCCGAATGGCTAACTGCTTTTGGCATATCGCTAGTGCCCTTCAAATTTTCCGGCAATACAATATTTTTTAAATACCGGCTGTTCGAGTGGTTATTGATTTCATCTGCCTGTTCAGCACGGTGGGTCCACAACAAAACATCATGTTTGTTCTGGGCAAGAACAAATCCCAGCGCAGTTCCCCAACTGCCCGCACCATATACAGTAACTTTCTCCATAACGCTGCACATCCTTTGAAAGTTTAAGTTCGCGCTCTTGTAATCAATCGGAGCGGAGTGCCTTCGAAATCAAAGCTGTCCCGTATCCGGTTTTGAAGGAAACGTTCATAACTGAAATGCATCAGCTCAGGTTCATTGACAAATACAACAAATGTTGGAGGCTGGATGGCCACTTGAGTTGCATAGTAAAGCCGTAATCTCCGCCCTTTATCTGTCGGAGCAGGGTTCATTGCGACTGCATCTTCAATGACTTCATTCAGGATGCTGGATTGAATTCTTCTGGAATGGTTTTCGTTCACTGTGTTGACAATCTGCAGGATATCATGAACTCTTTTGCCGCTGATGGCCGAAACAAACATGATTGGAGCGTAATCCAAAAACAGGAAGTGCTCACGGATTTTCCGTGTCATGACATTCATTGTTTTTTCGTCTTTTTCAATCGCATCCCATTTATTGACAATAAGGACAACGCCTTTTCCAGCTTCGTGGGCATAACCAGCGATTTTTTTATCCTGTTCCTGGATGCCTTCTTCAGCGTTCAATACAACTAAAACTACATCTGAACGCTCAATCGCCCGAAGCGCACGAAGGACACTGTATTTTTCTGTCGTTTCATAAACTTTCCCTTTTTTGCGCATCCCTGCCGTATCAATGATGACATAGGGCTGGTCGTTGTATTCGTATTGCGTGTCGATGGCGTCCCGCGTCGTGCCGGCAACTTCACTGACAATTACACGTTCTTCGCCTAAAAAGGCGTTGACCAAAGAAGACTTCCCGACATTCGGGCGTCCGATCAATGAAAATTTAATGACATCATCCGGATACTCTTCTTCGTCCTCATCGGGGAAGTTTTTCGCGACTTCGTCAAGGAGATCCCCAAGGCCA
>DATHVY010000012.1:0-19090 GCA_035461045.1 Planococcus sp. (in: firmicutes) | reverse complement strand
GCGGATGGGTGATGGCTGCGACATATGTCGGCAGCTCGACACCCGGCATCGTGCCTCCTCCAATTTGTGAAACGCCCGTTACGAGGTTCAGGTTATAGCCCTTCTTTTTCCCTTCCAAAGCGGAGATGAAACGTACGGCTTCTTGCTTAATTTCCTCCAAAGGACGTGTGATATCCCGGATTGTCGGGAGTTGCCGCACGGCTTCCCCGCCGGACAAATAGGTTTTCAACGTCGCTTCCAAAGCGGCCAGCGTCATTTTATCGACGCGCAGCACTCTCGCCAATTGATGTTTTTTCAACCGATCGATCACGTGTTTTTTTCCGGCGATGATACCTGCCTGCGGACCTCCGAGAAGCTTGTCTCCACTGAATGAAACAATGTCGGCACCAGAGCCGATCACTTCTTTGACGAGCGGTTCCTCCCCGATGCCCTGCTGTTTAAAGTCATACAATGCGCCGCTTCCCAAATCTTCGTAGAACAACAGGCCCTCGTGATGATCTGCCAATTCTACCAATGATTTCGTTTTTACTGATTCCGTAAAACCGATGATCTTGAAGTTGCTGGTATGGACTTTCATGATCATCGCTGTCTCTTCGGTGATTGCCTCCTCGAAATCATAGAGATGGGTTTTGTTGGTGGTCCCGACTTCTTTCAAGCAGGCTCCGCTTTCTTCCATAATGGAAGAAACCCGGAACGAACCTCCGATTTCCACCAGTTCTCCGCGCGACACAATCACTTCTTTGTTTTTCGTTAATGCACTCAGCACCAGAAACACTGCCGCTGCGTTATTGTTGACGATCATCGCCGCTTCTGCGCCGGTCGCCTCTTTCAATAAATCTTCCAAGATGTCATGGCGGGAACCACGTTTCCCCTCTGAAATCCGGTATTCGAGGTTCGAATAGTTTCTCGCGACCTCGACTACACGTTCTATTGCCCCTTCACTCAAACGTGAACGGCCAAGGTTGGTATGGAGAACAGTTCCTGTCCCGTTAATGACCGAAACAATCCGCCCTTCCTGCCACTGTCGTGCCCGTTCGGCAGCATTTTCCAAAACGAGGCCTGCCAGGTCAGGGTTGGGCAGCTCGAGCCGTGCTTCTCCGTTTTGCAGAAGCTGCCGCAAGAGATTCACTTCAACCCGAACAAATTCCGTCACCTGCTCTTCCGTCAATCCGGTGTCCTGCAGAATGTTGCCGAAGCGTTCATCTCTTTGCAGTTCATGAACAGGCGGAAGTTGCCGCAAATATTGTTTCATTAATGAACGCCTCCATGTGCTTGCCGTGGCTGAAACGAACTTGCTTGCCCTTGGCGTTTTTCTTTACCGGAAATCACGTTCGATTTCGGCAATGGTTTTTTCGATCTCCGGATATTTTCCGGTCTCCAGTTTGGAATGGATCCTCTTGCCATTCACCGTGACTTCAAATGCGCCTCCTGTGCTTGGCACAAGCTCCAGAGAAGCAACATCCAGGCGAAAATGATTGAATAACTGTTCCGCAAACCTTGCGGCTTTGGGTGCGTAGTTTCATTGCATGCAAAAGTGGATCGTAATTCTGTATTCCATGTTCAGACAACCTCCTTTAAGTTCAAGATTCTGTGTCACTTTTTGATGACCAAACCCGCTGCTCTTCCTCACGGATGGTCAGCTTTTGAACGTCCAGCAATTCCAGAAACGGAATCAAGTATTTACGTGATACGCCCAATATTTCTTTCGCCTCTTTCAGGCCGAATGCGGTGGAAGTCCGGCTTCTCAGCTTTTCCACTCCCTGATCGAACGCTTGCCGGTGAATCACGGTATCTTCCGTTAAACGGATCACTTGGTGCGTGTGAATCAGATAAGGCAACAACTCGCTTATGTCGGCTTTCGGAATAGGAGTGCCTTCTGTGTATTCCTCCCACTTTTCCGCTTGAAGTCCATCCTTTGCAAGCGCCGCCAAAATCCCTTCCATGCGCGTCTTCCATTGTTTTGGCATGTGAGGTGAAAAATCCTGCAAGCTGATATATTGCCCTGTTTTTCTCAATACCCCATCTTTAACCAATTCATTCAAACTGTATTCGATGAAGGGCTCCGGAAAATCCGCACTGAAAGATTGTACAAGCTCTGCTTTGCCGATGCCGATGCGCATTGGCAATTTCTCATGGTACGTTTGCAGCCGCTCGCTCAACTGCTCCGTAATTTTCGTGAAGGTTTTGGCCATGGAGTATCTTTGACCCTGCATTTCCAGCAGCGTACCGTCAGCGAGTCCTGCATCAATCGCCTCAAGCAAGGCCGGTTCATCCATCGAGATTTGCCGCAGCAGTTCTGTGAAGCCGAGTGCCGGCTGCTTCCTCAGCAAGTCTTCCAGCAGATCAGCCGGGCTTCCCTGCTGCTGGCTTCGGAGCATTGCGACCGTTTCTTCTCCGAACCGGTATTTAGCGCCCGCTTGGATGATCCAGCCACCGCCGATGGTGGCGACCGGTGTCGGGCGCCGCAGGATAAAGCGGTCGCCGCGGCGAACCACCACTTCTTCGTCGAGGCGGATCTGGCAGAGCACTTCACCGTCGGCCGCTGTGAGTTCGTTGCGGTCAAAGAAAACGATTTTGCCCATCACTTCGGATGTGCCGACGTGAACTTTGACCGGGGCCCGTTGTTTTAACGGCGCAAACCCATTGCCGGCCACCTGCAATGCCACGTCAATTGTATCGGTTACGAGAAAGGCATCAGAAGCCACTAGAACATCTCCTCGGACGATTTCTTCCTTGGTCACGCCTCCAAGATTCAACGCTGCACGCTGGCCGGCTCTTGCCTGTTCCTGCTCCTGGCGATGCACCTGCACTTGCCGGACTTTTACTTTGGTGCGGCCTGGAAGCAGCAGCAGCTGGCTTCCTTTCCGGACCACCCCTTCATAAACCGTGCCACGGACGATGACTCCCTGTCCCTGAGCCGTAAAGACCTGGTCGATCGGCAGGCGGAAAGAGCCGTAGGCATCACGAGGCGGAACCTCCTTCAGTTGCTGGAGAATCAAATCTTTGAGCGCTTTCACACCTGTTCCGGACAAGCTGTCCACGTGAACGAACGGAGCTCCTTCAAAAACACTGTCCACCAGTCTTTCCTGGATATCTTCAGTGACGATTTCCAGCATCTCACTGTCCGTCCGGTCGATTTTGGAAATGGCGACGACGCATTTTTGGATGCCGAGCAGCTTGAGAATTTCCAAATGCTCTTCAGTTTGCGGCATCACGCCTTCATCCGCTGCAATGACCAGCACAACCAGATCGATCCCCGCCACGCCGGCAATCATCTGGCGGATAAACCGTTCATGCCCCGGCACATCGACGATGGAAATGTGTGTGCCGTCTTCAGTTTGAAGCGGCGCATAGCCGGCTTCGATGGAAATATTGCGTTCTTTTTCTTCCTTTAACCGGTCTGTGTCCACCCCCGTCAAAGCTTTGGTCAACGACGTTTTCCCGTGGTCAATATGTCCAGCCATGCCGATGGTAAAATAACGATCTTCCATTTTCTTCACACGCCTTCTCCGAGTAGGTTCTATCTTTACTTTAATCTTCGCTTGAACGGGTTTCAAGCTTGCTGACTCCTGCCTCAGGCACACTACTTGCACAACTTATTTTTTCGGTATAAACTAATACAGATTTGGGATGTGCAGCAACACGTGCACGATTATGGGATTGGATGGGTGACTGGTGTCCTCCTGGGTCTTCAAAACCCTGAGGGGCCTGCGTGCCAGGCTCGGTGGGTTCGATTCCCACACATTCCCGCCATACATAAACAAACCAAAGGCCTTCGGATGAAGGCCTTTTTTGTGTGAAAATATAACCAAACCACTCCTTTTTTCTTATTTAATCTATTGAAAGACGAGTTAGGTGACAAAGTAACTCGGATTAAGGATAATAAAAAACGCAACAGCTCATTTGAATTTCAATAAACCAACCATTAAAGGATGAAGTGAAATGAAGATTGTATTAGCTTCTCCCAAATTCCCGCAACCCAGGGGAAATACGGTTACCGTTCGGCGAATTGCAACGAATCTCGAGAAGCTCGGTGTCGCCACAGAAATCATTTCGACAACTGAAGAGCTGCACCTTCCTCCCATTCCGTCTGGAGATCTTGTCCACGGCTTTCATGCCTATCAATTTTACCGATTCATGCAAAAGATGGACCGGCCGCCAACTCAATACGTCGTGACCATGACCGGGACCGACCTGAACGTGGACTTGTTCGATCCTCGCCGGCGGGCGGATGTGTTGGCTAGCTTAAGAGGAGCTGCTGCCATCCACGTGTTTGATGAGAAAGCGAAAAATCTGGTGCTCGGGGAAGCACCGGACCTGGACGGCAAGGTTTTTGCGATTCCACAAGGAAACAGCGTTTTTCCGACGTCCGATTCGATTTTCAAAAAAGAAGCGGACAGCTTCGTGTTCCTGTTGCCCGCAGGCATCCGGAAAGTGAAGAACATCCCGGCGGCCATTTCCATGCTTCGCAAGCTTCAAATCGCTCAGCCTCAGCTCCGGCTGTGGATCGTTGGCCCTGTTCTTGAGGAAGAGGAATGGCAGATTGTCAAAAGCCTTGTCGAGGAACATCCCGAATGGATCCGCTATCTTGGACAGATGCCGCATGGGGAAATGGGTGCGCTCTATACGCAAGCAGATGTTGTGTTGAACAGCTCTCATTCCGAAGGGCAGCCCGCGGCCATCCTAGAAGCGATGGGATTCGCCTTGCCTGTTCTCGTTTCCGACATTCCCGGAAACCGCGGCATCGTCACACATCAGGAAACCGGCTTTCTCTACAGCAGCGAACATGATTTTTTGGATTATGCCAAAAAGCTGATGGTTGACCGCGCATCCAACGAACAAATCGGGAAACAAGCAGCACAATACATTGAAGAGCATCATTCAAGCACCGGTGAGGCACAGGCTTTGCTCGAAATGTACAATTCAATTTTGAAATAATGTCCCATTCAAACGCACTAAAAAGGAGAGATTCATATGTCTAAACAAGAAATTGTCAAATTAACTTCCTTGTCTACGAAAGGTGGTTGAGGCTGCAAAATTGGTCCTGAGGACCTGGCGCAGGTTCTGCGTCATTTGCCGAAATCCGTAGATGATCCCAATTTGCTTGTCGGCTTGGAAACTGCTGACGACGCGGGAGTTTATAAAATCAATGAAGAAACAGCACTCGTCCAAACTTTGGATTTCTTCACGCCAATCGTGGATGATCCTTATATGTTCGGACAGATCGGCGCAGCCAATGCACTGAGCGACGTGTACGCCATGGGCGGCAAGCCGATCACCGTCATGAACATTGTTGCATTTCCGATCAACACACTGGATAAAAGCATTTTGGCCGATATCCTGGCCGGCGCTTCCGATAAAGTGAGAGAATCCGGTGCCGTTCTTGTCGGCGGGCATTCCATCGACGATCAAGAGCCGAAATTCGGTCTTTCCGTCACAGGCACCATCCACCCGGACCGAATCCGTGCCAATGCCGGAGCTCAGCCCGGCGACCGCCTGATTCTGACCAAACCGATCGGTGTCGGCATTCTGACGACCGCAATCAAAAACAGTTTGCTTGCGCCTGAAGATTTGGATGAAGTTGTGCAAGTTATGGCAACGTTGAACAAAAAAGCGGCGGAAACGATGGAATCCTATACAGTCAACGCCTGTACGGATGTCACCGGTTTCGGTTTGCTTGGCCATACGATGGAAATCGCAAAAGGCAGCGGCGTCGGCATCACCGTATCGAATGATGCGGTGCCTGTGCTTTCCAAAGCGAAAGAGCTGGCTGAACAAAACGTCATCCCCGGGGGCACGCGCAAAAATCATTCGTGGCTAGCGGCGGACGTGGATTACGGCAGCAATATCAGCGCGATCGACCAGCTGATTCTTTGCGACGCTGTGACATCCGGCGGATTGCTCATTTCCGTTCCTGAAGCGGAAGCCGATTCCCTACAACATCAATTGATAGAAAACGGTGTGCAGTCTTCGATTATCGGAACTGTCACCAGTGAAAATGCCGGACGCATCAAAGTGATTTAACTCAGGGGCTCTTTTTGAGCCCTTGTTTTTGATGCCTGTTTCAGGCAACTTGTTTTTTCCAATAAACCATTATGAGGTGCAGTCAATGAAAAACCTAAAAACATCCGTTTTACTGATCGGCTCTCTGCTCGTTCTCTCTGCTTGCGGAAATGAAACAAACAACACTGCCGAAGAAGCAGAAACTCCCTTCACCATCGGAATCATCCCCGCTCAGACCGTCGGAGAAATGCAAGGCGCCATGGACAAACTGCAGGACGTCCTGGCCGAGCAATTGGACCGCGAAGTGGAAGTCAGCATCTATCCCGATTATAATGGCGTGGTCGAAGCGATGAATTATGAACAAATCGATATGGCTTATTTGGGTCCGTTGACGTATGTAATCGCCGAACAGAATGGCGGCGCACAAGCCATCATTACGCTATTGGTCGATGATCAGCCTTATTATCATTCTTATATCATTACGCATACCGACAATACCCAATGGGAAACGGTCGATGACTTGCTGGTAAATCCGGAAGAAGTGAATTTTGCTTTCGGGGATCATAACTCTACTTCCGGTTCGCTCGTTCCTTCGATGGAATTGCAGGAACGGGGCGTCTATGAATCCGAACAGGAGCATCAGTTCAATTCCGTTCGCTTTACCGGATCGCATGATGCGACCGCGTTGAGTGTCCAGAACAAACAAGTGGAAGCCGGTGCGGTTGACTCTGCCATCTACGATCAATTGATCGAAGCTGGAAGCATTGACCAAGAACAGCTGAAAATTATTTGGGAATCGGAAGAACTGTTTCAATACCCGTGGGCTGTTCACGAAAACACAGACGATGAAACGATTGCACAGCTGCAAGAGATTTTCGTCGGAATTGAAGACCCGGAAATCCTTGACGCTTTTGGCGCGTCAGGATTTACTGAAGCCAGCAGCGAAGATTATGACAGCATCAGACAAGCTGCGATCCAGCAAGGAATCATTACAGAATAGAGTTGATTTTGGTGTGGTTTAAAAAGAGCAATATCTTAACGTTTACTATATTGGTGATCCTGCTTTTCATCAGCATGCGGATCACTGAATTTGATTTGTCGAAATTCAGGGATTTCCGTAATATGATCGACTTTCTGGGCCAGTGGTTTCCTATGGACTTTACGCAGCTTCCCGGCATGGTGCAGGATGCTCTGGAAACATTGGCGATGGCTTTTCTAGGTAGCTTTCTCGGATTACTGATCGCTTTGCCTTTAAGCTTTCTGGCGGCACGCAACACCGCTCCTTTTCCAGCGATTTATCAGTTTACGCGGGTTTCGCTGAGCTTCGTCCGCTCCATGCCGGAAATCGTCATCGGCTTGATCCTGCTGACAACGCTCGGCCTCGGACCTTTCCCGGCAGTCATCGCCATCATGTTCCACAATGTCGGCGTTTTCGGAAAGTTGATCTCCGAGCTGATCGAAGCAGCAGATCCCGGACCGCAGGAAGCCATGAAAGCGGTTGGTGCCCGCACTTGGGTCGCCCACCTTTTCAGCATTCTTCCCCAAATCTGGCCGAACGTCTTGTCCCAATACTTCTACCGGTTTGAGGTGGCGATCCGGACCTCGCTGATCCTTGGATTTATCGGCGGAGGCGGAATCGGCCAACGGTTGTTCACCGATTTCAGGACGTTTCAATATTCCTCGGTTTCACTGGACGTACTGGTCATCATGGTGATGGTCATACTCGTCGACTCACTCGGCAGCTTTATCCGGAACAGGGTCATTTAAGGAGGTCTTTCCATGATTGAAATCAAAGACATGTCGGTTCATTTTAAAGACACGAATATAAAAGCATTGTCGGAGATAAATTTGACGCTCGACAGAGGGGAATTTGTCTGCGTCCTGGGAAAAAGCGGCGCTGGCAAGTCCACGTTCATCCGCACCATCAACGGACTGCAAAAACCGACAACCGGAACGATTTTTATGGACGGAGTGCCGATTTCCACAATGAAAGAAGAAGAAATGCGCAAGGTAAGACGTGAAATGGGCATGATCTTTCAGCATTTCAATTTGATTCCAAGATTGAGTGTACTGCAGAACGTATTGACCGGAACATTCGGATACCGTTCTTCCTTTAAAAACCTGATCGGCTGGTTTTCATCTGAAGAAATCGCGAATGCCAAGCGGGTACTGGGGGATGTCGGCTTATTGGACATGGCAGAGCGCCGCGTGGAAACTCTGAGCGGCGGCCAGAAGCAACGCGTCGGGATTGCGCGCGCCCTATTGCAGCAGCCCCGCATCCTGCTTGGGGACGAACCGGTAGCCTCCCTGGATCCGGGAACGTCCAACCACACGTTCAACATTTTGAAAGAGATCCATGAACGTTTGGGGTTGCTGACCATCATCAATGTCCATGATATTGAACTGGCCAAGCGATACGCCACCCGGATTCTCGCTTTTCAAAACGGCGAGCTGATCTACGACGGCACTGCCGAAGATTTTAATGAGCAACAGTACATGAACACATACGGCTCTGAATTCCAGCGTTCGACGTTCAGTAGATAAAATAATGCACCCGTAAGGAGAGGCTGAACATGCCAACAAGTCCATGAGTCGTTAAACAACAAAGAATCGTGTACGGTTCTGTTCATCCCGCAATTTTAACTTCTGCACAGCCAACTGATGAGCCGTTCGTCGTTCTGAGCTTTGACGACGGTCCTGGACGAAACCTTACTCAGATCCTGGATGTTTTGGAACAGGAACGCGTGCCCGCCTTATTTTTTTGGCAATCGCGACTCCTGCATCCGAAAAAGCCATGGAAACGGGTTCTTGAGGGTGGCCATGTGATCGGCTCCCATACGACAAAGCATGTGAATTTATGCAAGCTCACTTATGAACAGCAGTATCGGGAAATTCAGCACAGCATCCAACGGATCGAAGCCGTCACCGGCAATCACGTCGAATTTCTTCGCCCCCCTTTTGGCCAGTTCAACGAAGATACTATTCTGGCCGCCAAAGAGCTGAATGTTTCGATTGTCATGTGGAAAGTGGCTTCGCTCGATTGGGAGCTGAAAGAACGGCCCCACGAGATTGTTTCGAATGTGACTGAGAATCTGGAAAACGGCACAATCATCCTGTTGCATGAATTGAAGCATACTGCCGAGATTCTGCCCGAGTTGATCCAAGCCATCCGGCAAAAAGGCTACGGTTTCAAACTGATTTAAAAAATGTCTCCACGCACCGTCCGCGATTGTTTGCGGCCTGCTTGGAGACATTTTTCTGTCGCTATGACAATATGATCTTCACGATTTTTTTCACGTGGATATCCACCGTATTCATCAGAGGAATGGATACGTCTTCCGGTTTGAAAATCATCGGGAATTCGGTGCATCCTAAAATCACGGCTTCGATGCTGTGCTCTTCGATCATCTGCTCAACAATTGCGATAAATTCCTCCTTTGTTTCCGCTTTGACGATGCCGTGTTCCAGCTCGCTCAGGATTTTTTCGTGGATCCAGTCCTGCACACCTTCTTGCGGAACCAGGATTTCCTTGTTTTCATTCCAAAAAGGAAGCTTAAAGAAATCCTGGGACATGGTCGATTTTGTACCGAGCAACCCGATTTTCTGGAAACCGGATTCATCCGCAGCGCGATAAGTCTCTTCCACGATGCTGATCATCGGGATGTTGACTTGCTGCAGGATTTCGTCGAAGACGATATGCGGCGTGTTGGCTGCAATCGCCGCAAAATCTGCGCCGGCCCGTTCCAGGCTGCGGACCGCCGCTCCCAGATAATCCGCCAAGTCCTGATATTCACCGGCATCCAGAAGTTTGAAGATTTTATACATGTTGATGCTGTAAATCAGCAGTTCCGGCAAATCGTTCGAATCGCCGATTTGTTTCTGGTATTCCGCAATAATCGATTGATAATAATCCACGGTCGACTCCGGTCCGGTGCCGCCAATGATTCCAAGCTTTTTCATGGTCCACCCTCCCTTATCCCTTCAATGATGGATTTTCTTTCAGGCCTGCCCAGCAATCGGTTTGCTCCATTTGGTAAGCCAACCTCAACAGCAGGTGCTCCTGGCCTTTCCCAGCCATGAACTGCACACCGAGCGGCAAGTTTCCGGTCGTGACGTGAACCGGCAGCGAAATGGCGGGTTGTCCCGTCAGATTCGCGAGTTGCGTGTAGGGCGTATAAGCAAGGCTCGGAAGGAACATGTCATAAATCAGCTCCTGCTGCGCTGCACCGTTTGATGATTTGGCGAAACCCTCCAACAGCTTCGCACGTGATTCTTCCGAATGCGTGAGCTCGCCGACTTCGGGTGCGTGAAACGCGGTCGTTGGCGTCAAATACAGATCAAACCTTTGATGCAGTTCCGCCATCCGCGCTGCTGCCGCGTCCCAGGATGCAAGGCTGGCTGAATAATCCGCCGCAGAAACTTGCTTGCCGGCTTCGCTCAGCAGCCAGGATTCGATTTCCATGTCCTCGGACGTTACGGAACGTCCGATCAGGTTTTTCAAGTTACGCGCCAGTAGCGCCATTTCACCGCTGTTCATCAAATAATAATCTTGCATGAGCCGGACGCCGTCGATGCCGTTATGCCGTTCCTCGACTCGATGCCCTTCGCTTTCCAGCCATTTTACGGTTTTCAGCACTGCCGCTTTGGCATCGTCCGAAACCGGTGTGCCAACGGGTGAATCGATGGTGTATGCGACTTTCAGCTTTTTCTTGTTATCGTCTTTGATAAACTCTGCGTATTTTCCGGGAAATAATGCCGTTTGAAAGGCGGCTTCCGGTTGCACCGTTTGCAATTCATCCAATAAAGCTGCGCTGTCGCGGACTGTTTTGGTCAATACAAAGTCAATGGAGGCTCCCTGCCACTGACGCCCCGCACCCGGTCCGACGGGTGTTCGTCCCCTCGTCGGTTTCAGTCCGACCAAGCCGGTAAATGACGCCGGAATGCGGATCGATCCTCCGCCATCGCTCGCACCGGCGACTGGAACGATGCCCGATGCCACCGCAGCTGCAGCTCCACCGCTGGAACCGCCCGGCGAATAGGCGGTATTCCACGGATTGCGTGAAGCGCCGTACAATTCCGATTCGGATATATTTTTTAAACCGAACTCCGGCGTGTTGGTCTGCCCGATAAATGAAAAACCGGCCTGTCTTAACTTTGCGACCAAGTGGGAATCATGCTTGGAGACACGACCTTCCAATAACTTTGAACCGGCCGATAACGTTTCCCCCGAAATCGACTGAGACAAATTTTTCAACGCCATCGGCACTCCTGAAAAATCTCCCATGGGTTGATGCGCTAATTCCTTCAGCGCTGCCTCTTTTCGCGTGTGGACAAAGGCATTCAATTGCGGATTCACCTCTTCCAGCCGCTCAAAGCTCAAATCCAATAATTCCTGTGCTGTGGTTTCTTTTTTTCGTAGCATCGACGCCATTTCTGTCGCATCGAGTGATATGTAAGTTTTCAAGTCCATAAGATCCCCCGTCTATGCATTGATTATTCTGTCAAAAGCATACCATTGCTTCGGAAAAGAGTCGATTTCCTTGTTTCACGTGAAACGCAGGATAATTTCGCGTTACAAAGCAAAAAAGAAGGGTCGCTGACATACAGCGATCCTCCCTCATCTAATGTTCCTATTTAATATGAACTTTATTGCTCATTAAAATTTGTTCCCACGTTTCAGTTCCATCGTCTGTCGTGAAAAGATGTCCCTGCAATGAATAAATGGCAAACTGTTCTTCATCTTCTGGATGCACAGCTATGGAAACCGCAGCGTCCCTTTCGATAAGAGGCAGTTCCAAAGGCGCCCCTTCTTCTTTATGTAGATCATAACGGATCAAGCTGGCTCCTCCATTATATCCGGCAAAATACAAATGCTCCTTACTGAAAAACACAGCTGTACCGGACTCGCCTTCACCGGTTAAAGGGCTGAAGTTCTCTCCGCCGTCTTCTGATAAGTAGACACCGGCTGAGGATGCGGCGGCAACGTACGAAGAGTCAACCGGATGCAACGCCAGGCCGGTAACGTCCCCAAGCAATCCTTTTGCGCCCAATTTGTCCCATGTCTCCCCGAGATCCGGGCTTTTGTAAAACCCTTCCCCCTGCAAAATCTTCTCTTCTGCATTCAGCAGAAGGAGCTCATGGCTCGTGTAGCCTGCAGCCAGCGTATGAAAATCGGCTTGACCCACAAAGGCAAGACTCTTCAGTTTTTCGCTGCCATTCACGCCTTGCTGAAGGCCCAGTGGACCTTGCAACTCTGAGTTCTCGCCTGGATGTCCGGAAACGAAAAATCCTTGGTCCACTGTCGCAAAACCGGTGTAATCATTCGTATTCTTTGTGGTTTTTAGCCATTCGCCATTTCGATGGATTTTCAGTCCGGTGTGTGCAGCCACATAAAGCCCTTCTTCTTCCTCTATATAGCCAATGCTGTGAATGTGATCCACACTTCCTTGAAATGGAACCAAAAATTCCTTTTGCGCGTAGCCGCTGTACCCTGCCGCTATTAAAACCCCTGTACTGGCCAATGCCAGGATGATTAGAACCCTTTTCATCCTCTGCCCTCCTTACAATACATTTTCTATTCTTCTTTTTTCGATTATGTCCAAACACTCAAGCAAATCCCGAAATATCCTTTATGATAGGATGATAAACCAAATTCGCGTCAATGGGTATAGCCAATATGAACCGATTAAAAAAAGCTTACCATAAGGCAAGCTTGCTTGTTTAAATGGCTGCTGTCAATTGGTCTTTTGCTTCTTCCAAACCTTTCAGCGCTGCTGCAATGCGTCCCATAAAATCTTCAGGCGCTTCAAAGGCTTCAATATACAGACAAACAATTTGAGGGTTTGTAACCATCCGTTGATGGTATTGTGTTGGCAGCGGCACCGGATATTCGATCATCCTGGATGTGAAAGCCGTAAATTCTCCCGGAAGCAGAAAAATTTCTGCTTTGTTGAAAGCAATACCATCTTCCTGCAAAGCAGAAAATGAAATATCAAGGTCAAGTGTGCAGCTGAATTTCATGCTGTTCCCCACACAAATATCCAAAGCCCTTGTTTTTTTGATTTCACATTGTCCGTTCGCCGCATCAACTTCCGCATTAAATAAAGTTCCTGCCATTCGTGCAATCTGCTCAAAGTAATTCATGCTGCCTCATTCCTTTCAATTGCTGTTACTACAATGCTGTTTCGTTTTTTGTGAGGTCCACCGAGGGTATTGACAGAGTAGAGGTTTATATCTGAATCATTTTCACTGAAGCTTGAGGATTAAGGAAATAAGGTTCATTGAACCTAAAAACGCTATGTTTTTGAAACACCAGTGTTTTCCAAACAACTTAAGTTTACTTATTTAAAATGCACAAGTAAAGTCTTTTGGTCCATAAAAAAATAATAAAGTGAGTAAAAATATACAAAAATAATAAAAAATTAATAGATTTCCACCTTATTAACACCGAATATAAATTATTTCGTCAATTCAGAAATCTTATTCGAAGGACCTTTGGAGTCAAAACTTTAAGGGATGCCAACTTCGTTTCTCTATTAAAAGAGAACAAAGACGCCCCCACATTGTAGGAAGCGTCGCTTTGTCCGGTTACGCTTTAGTTACGTGGTTTGAATGGATTGAGCTGTTTTGCAATGTGGGCATTTCGTGTAATCCTTGTTTCTGACCAACTCGTCTGCATACTGCAATGTGCAATTGAATTCCCTGAACTGCACAGGGGTATCCGTAAACTCACAGCGGTCTCCAGCAAATTTCCGCTGATGAATTGTCTTTTTTTGATGATCTATAAAAAAATCCATTTCTTCACCTCGTTTTTGGATGAAAAAAAGCCGAAAAGACTCTTTGGACTGCTCCAAAGATTTCTTTTCGGCTTTGTTTTCAGCACTATTGTCTAAAACATTTTACCAAAATAGTATTTTATTAAGTTTTGTTTTGCGTTGCCTTCACTGTCCACTGCCTGAATGTTTTTGTTCAACAAACACTCTTATCGGAAACACTATTGTTTTCCAAGTCATTCTAGTCTAACAAGGTAATCGATGAATGTCTAGCTTCTGCAAAAAAAAATTTAGCATCCCGAAGATTTAGTTGATTGCTTGAAAGACCTTTAATTTAGTTTATGCTGAATCGCTTTTGTTTTATTCACCACGGCTGATAAATTAACCAGCACCCCCGAAGAGATGAGCATGAATATCAATGACGAGCCTCCATAGCTGATATACGGCAATGTGATGCCGGTAATCGGCAGAAGGCCGGAAACCGCTCCAAGGTTAAAGAGAACTTGTATCATGATCTGGAACGTCAGTCCGATTGCCAGCAGCTTCAGAAAAGGATCTCTGGCCATCAAGGAAATGCGCACGCCGCGGTACATGATGAAGAGGTAAGCGCACACCATGAAGAGCAGCCCCGCAATCCCAAGCTCCTCGAGGATAATCGACATGATGAAATCCGTATGGGCTTCCGGCAGAAAGCCCAGCTTTTGGATGCTGCCGCCAAGTCCATTTCCACTGAGTCCACCGTATGCTATCGCTTCATAAGAATTGATCAGCTGATAGCCCGAACCTGATGCGTCCTCGAAAGGATCCCGGAAAGACAAAACCCGTTGAAGTCGGTAAGAAGCGCTCAAGGCTAAATAGGTGATCCCCGCCAATGCGATGGTGCCCAGTCCGATCAGGTGGGCCATCCGGACACCTGAACAAAATAGAATGCACCCGCAAGCCATTAAAATGGAGGTGGCTGTCCCAAGGTCCGGTTGGCTTAAAATCAGAAAGAACACGATGCCCATGATGACAAGTGGAGGAAGGACACCGTTTTTAAAGTCGTCTATGTAATTTTGTTTTTTCGCATAAACATGCGCGAAATAGAGGATCATCGTCAGCTTGACGGCTTCACTCGGCTGGAACATGAACGATCCGATTGACAGCCATCTTTGGGAGAAATTTCGTTCGACTCCGATGCCCGGAACCAGAACCAGCAACAGCAGGAGGATTGAGCCGAGTATCAAAGCCGGCGTCAGCTTGCGAAGTTTCTGGTAAGGAAAGATTGCGGCAAGCGCAAACATGGCCAGGCCGATGAGAAGCGAGATCCATTGCCTGTTGAGAAAATGTTTATCGTTGCCATAATGGAGCATGGCCAAAGGATAGCTGGCACTGTAGACCATGACTAAACCAAAAAGGGACAAAGCCAGGATGGTCGCCACCAACCAGTAATCGATGTGTTTGAGGTGTCTCTTCAGCACGTTCTTATCGCCCCCCTTTTTCGTCATTCGTTTCCGAACATGAATTTTTTTGACCTGAGCTGGATGCTGAATACCAGTCCGAGCGCAATCATATTTGTCAGCAATGCGCTCCCTCCGTAACTGACCAATGGCAGCGCAAGCCCTGTCACCGGCATCACGCCGATAGTCATGGCAATATTTTGGAACACTTGAAAAGCAATCAGACCGGCCACACCCGCCGCGATATAAACCCCGAACATGTTTGACGTATTCATAGCGACCAGGATCAAGCGATAAACCAGCAGAAAATACAAACTGATCAGAATGACAGAGCCGATAAAACCAAATTCTTCACCAATTACCGAAAAAATAAAATCTGTATGGGCTTCAGGGATCCTGCCGCTCTGCACTTGTGTTCCCTGATTAAAACCCGATCCGCTCAATTCGCCGGAGCCGATGCCGAGAATGGCCTGGGTCGTCTGATAGCCATAGCTCGACGAAAACTCTGCCGGATTCAGCCAGCCATAAACCCTGTCCAATTGATGGGGTTTAATCACTTTGATAAAGAGTTCGAAAAAATGATTGTGCATGAATACCAGGAAACCGATCAACCCCGAAAACATGGCGAGCATTAATAGAATCATCTTATAGGAAATGCCCGAGACGATCAGTAAAGTGAACAGCACCGCTGCTATCACAAGAGCTGAACCCAAATCCGGCTGAATCAGGATCAGCGCAAACGGCACGATCGTGAAAATCGCAAGCTTCGCGGTCAACGGAATGCTCTCCATAAAATTCATTCGTTGTCCGCCTGCTTTTTTCAAAATGACGGCTAAAAAAAGAATCAGCCCCACTTTCATGAACTCCGATGGCTGGACTTCGAAAAGCCCGAAGCTGATCCACCTTTGCGAACCATTCCGATAAGTTCCGAAAAAGTGGACAAGCAGCAACAAAGCCACCCCCCCAATATAGAAAGGCATTGCCAAGCGCTCAAGCAATTCATAATCGAATCGCGCCACAGCAACCATGGCTGCCGTGCCGATCACGTACCAAATGATTTGTCTTTTCACAAAATAATAAGGGTCCGCTGTTTCATACTGGCCAGAGCCGCTATAGACAGCCAGCAGGCTGAACAGAAACAAGCCGAAAATGATTCCCGCTAATAGGTAATCAATCTGTACTTCCTGTTTTTTCACTTTCTTCACCCTTTACAGCCTGGTCCGCACAATCGTTACTCAGCACCAAATTTTTAATCTTTAATTGAAAGCATATTCATCACAAATTGAATCGCCAGTGCATCATCCAAATACCCAACTGGAAATAGATAATCCGGAATCAAGTCCATCGGCATAATAAAATAAATGAGCGCACTGCCGATTAACGCAAGCTCTGCAGGCGAAGCTTTTTTCGTCCGGTATTTTAAATAGAGCTCTTTCAGTTGCCCTATATATGGACCGCCGCTGCCTGTGTTCTGCAGCTTCTTTTCAAAGCCATCCAGAATCACAGCTTGTCCTTCTTCTGTTTCGGCAACGAGGCTGTATTTTCGCAGCTCTTCTTCAATCCGTTTCATACTGATTTTCAGATGGGACATCTCTGAAATCTCCAAAAAGCTTTGGACATTTGCCAAAGCCGCGTGCAATTCCATTTCTCTTTGATTGTCTGCGGTTTGTATCTCATAGCCATCCGACTTCATGAACGTTTCAACAGAAACACCGAACGCTTGCGAAAACTTTTGCAGATGCTGCAGGTTCGCTCTCCGTTTACCGCTGATGATGCGGGAAATCGTCGCTTTGTCGATGCCGGACAGCCTGCTCAGTGTCCCCATCGACCACGAACGCTGCTCCAGCAATTCTTTTAGGAACACCCCTAGCTGTTGGTTGGTTTTTTCAATCGACATGGCTGTCCCCTTCTCTCAGTTAAACTCCGGATATATGACAAATCTATCTCAATTCCGCCCTAAACATATCGAATCGTTGACATTTTGTCAACATCTTCATGAAGTTGAAACGACACAAAAAAAGGCCGCCGATCAACAGATCGACGGCTTATTCTTCATGTTCACTCAACTAAATGGCGCTTCTTGATCAGCTCGACCAACTCGCTTCGATGCAGCACACCGTCGCCGAATCCAAGAAGCGCGGCCATGTGTGCCACTGCAGGTGGCTTGAGCATGCTCTCTTTCAAAATATCGGGGCGGTAGAACACGTCCGTTGCTTGGCCATCTGCAATGATTCGCCGGTTGGCCATGACGACAATCCGGTCAAAATGAGCAGTGGCGAATTCCATATCGTGCGTGATGGTGATGACAGTTTTGCCTTTTTCCTTCAACACATCCAACAGGCGTCCGAGAATTTCCAACCCGATCTTATCCTGGCCGGCTGTCGGTTCGTCCATGATGATCACATCGGAATCCATCGCGATCACTGAGGCAATCGTGACAAATTTGCGCATCGAATACGGCAAGTTGTACGGATTTTCTTCAGCATACTCGCTTATCCCGCAAAGCTCGATTGCCCAACGCGTGATTTCTTCCACTTTGTCGTTGTCAAAGCCCATATTCTTTGGGCCGAACCGGACTTCCTCGATCACTTCATTATGAAAAATCTGGTCATCCGGGTTTTGAAACACATAGCCGACTTTCCGCGACAGCTGTGCTGTGGTTTTCTCGGTCGTTTTCCAGTCACCGATCTGGACACTGCCTTCTGTCGGCTTCAATAAACCGTTCAACAGCTTGGCTGCTGTGGTCTTGCCCGCTCCATTCTGTCCGATGATGGCCATGCGCATGCCTGTCGGAATCGTAAGCGTCAGGTCTTCAAGCGCACGCGTGCCATCCGGATAGGTGAACCCGGCCTCTTTTATTTCAATTGTTGTCATCCGGATTCACCTTCCTCTCCACCGCTCCTAAGCAAAGGGGCAGCTCATCGGCACGGATTGGCAGGAATCGGAGTTCCACGCCCGCTTCCTGAAGCTCCAGCGCAACTTCCGTTACGTGAGGGTATTGGATGTTGAAGCTTCTGTACAAGGGAGCCTCCAATACTTCACGGACCGGGCCATCCATGACAATTGTTCCCTTGTCGAGCACGATGAGCCGGTCCGAGTGCTCGGCCACCAGATCCATCTTATGTTCCACCAGCACAATGGTCTTTCCGCGCTCTTTCATGAGGCGGATAATATCAAAAACCTGCTCGGTGCCAATCGGGTCCAGCTGCGATGACGGTTCATCAAAGACGAGTATATCCGGATCCATGACGATGATGGCTGCGATCGCGACACGCTGGCGCTGGCCGCCGGATAACTCGAACGGATTTTTTTCACGCAGATTTTCGATCTTCACCAGTTTCAGCATTTCTTCCACCCGCGGAATGATTTCTTCCACCGGCACTCCAAGGTTTTCCAGTCCGAAGGCGACTTCATCGAAGACGGTTTCTTTCACTCCGGAAATCTGGATGAACGGATTCTGGAACACATAGCCGATTCGTGCCCCAAGCTGGCCGAGCTGGTAATCTTCGACGGACTGTCCATCCACTTCGACAGACCCTTCCACTTCGCCTTTGTAGAAATGGGGGATGAACCCGCGAATCAAGTTGCAAAGCGTGGTTTTTCCCGAACTATTGTTGCCGACAATCGAGACGAGTTCGCCTCTTTGGATGTCGATCGAGACGTTCCGCAAAGCCCAGTCTTCCCCGACCGGGTAGCGATATGAAACATTTTTCAATTGAATGATGCCGTTCATAGGAAAATCCTCCAGACAAGCAGTGCGACCCCAATGGCCAGAAACAGCCACAGCAGCACTCTGTCAACTGGGCGGCTCTTTAATTGGTGAAGGCTCGTTTTTTTGACAGGTGCGGTGAACGCTCTTGACTCCAGCGTGATGGC
>DATHVY010000011.1:0-2091 GCA_035461045.1 Planococcus sp. (in: firmicutes) | reverse complement strand
GCTCGTGGATTGGACTTGGTCTTACACCGCGTAACGATTGTACTTGCTGCCTTATTCTTTATCGTGGCTATTGCCCTTTCAAAAGTCTGAAGTAGATGATCAAATCGCCTGACCAATAATTGGTTGGGCGTTTTCTTTTATAGGTAAGATTTAAATTGTATGAAAAGACAGGAGGGATTGTTATGCGGGTTTCTCAACCCAAACCGTTTTTCTTTAAATCAGGCAAGCGCGCAGTAATGCTGCTTCATGGTTTCACGGGCAACTCTGCAGATGTTCGGATGCTTGGCCGTTTTCTTGAAAAAAAGGGGTATACGTCCATTGCCCCTCATTTCGCAGGACACGGTGTGGCGCCGGAAGTATTGGTGACCACGGGTCCTGAGGATTGGTGGAAGGATGTGGAAGGCGCGTACCAGACCTTGAAAGATGAAGGTTTCGATGAAATCGCCGTTATCGGATTATCGCTCGGGGGCGTATTCACATTGAAAGTCGGGTATACTTTTCCTGTAAAGGGACTGGTGACGATGTGCGCACCGATGTATATGAAGACAACGGATCTCATGTATCAAGGTGTCTTGAAGTACGCCGAGGATTATAAGAAATTTGAAGGAAAAGAAGAAGCGGCTATCGAAGAAGAAATGAAAATTCTACGAGAAAAACCGATGGAGTCCTTAGTTGACCTCCGCAAACTGATTGGTGACGTCAGAGCGCACGTGGACCATGTTTACGCACCGTTGTTTGTGGTTCAAGGATCATTGGATAATGTAATCAATCCGAACTCTGCAAACGTCATCTATGATGAAACGGAATCCTTTGATAAAAAGATCAAGTGGTACGAAAATTCAGGGCATGTCATTACGCTGGATAAAGAAAAAGAACAATTGTACGAAGATATATACGAGTTTCTCGAATCACTCGATTGGAGTGTTTGAGTCAGTTAAGGAGGAGATTGCATTGGGAAAAAATGAGATATCATTAGATCAACGATTATTGGCATTTATGCGTGAAGAAGCGTATAAGCCACTGACCGTAAAAGAAATAGAAGAGCAATTCGGTTTTGAGGACGCAGATGAATTCAAAGAATTGGTGAAAACACTGGTTAAATTGGAAGAAAAAGGTCATTTGGTGCGATCCCGTTCGGACCGTTATGGTGTTCCGGAACGCATGAATCTGATGCGCGGAAAATTCATCGGACATCCCAGAGGATTTGGTTTTGTAGCTCCAGAAGAAGCGGGTATGGACGATGTGTTCATTCCGCCTACAGAAGTAAACGGTGCTGTGAATGGTGACAAAGTGCTGATCCGAGTTTCTGAAGGTTCGTCTGGTGACCGAAGAGAAGGTGCCATCATCCGCATACTTGAACGCGGCACAACGAAAGTGGTCGGTACTTTCCAGGAGAACAAAGGTTTCGGCTTTGTCGTTACTGATGATAAAAAAATGAACATGGATATATTCATTGCAAAAGACGATACTTTGGGCGCAGTAGACGGACATAAAGTTGTCGTGGAAATTACAGGATGGCCTGAAGGCAGACTGTCTGCCACTGGTATGGTCACGCAAATTCTGGGACATAAAAATGATCCGGGTGTCGATATTCTTTCCATCATCCATAAGCATGGCATTGAAACAGAATTTCCACCTGAGGTTCTCGATCAGGCGAATAATGTACCGGACGAAATCGACCCGAAAGACTTGAATGATCGCCGGGATTTACGCGGTGAGCAGATTGTGACCATTGACGGAGCGGATGCCAAAGATTTGGATGACGCGGTACAAGTCGTAAAATATGAAGACGGAACATATAAGCTAGGCGTCCATATTGCGGATGTCAGCCATTACGTCACCGAAGGCTCCGATATCGACCGTGAAGCTTATGATCGTGGAACGAGCATTTATTTGACGGATCGAGTCATTCCGATGATTCCGCACCGTTTGTCGAATGGAATTTGTTCGTTGAATCCGGAAGTGGACCGTCTGACTTTATCTTGTGAGATGATTTTCAATGAACATGGGGAAGTGGTATCTCACGACATTTTCCAAAGTGTCATTAAAACTTCTGCGCGAATGACTTATACAGACGTTTATGAAATCCTG
>DATHVY010000010.1:0-12093 GCA_035461045.1 Planococcus sp. (in: firmicutes) | reverse complement strand
AGCTGATGGTGACAGTCACCCACACAATTCATTCGGGCGGCGGTTCTTCGCAATATCGCCGATAGCTTTCGGATGTTGGTTTATACGGTTGCGTCAATAAAGGTATGATATGCTCCAGCTCCAAATACCGATAAGGCGACGTTAAACCGTTTACATAAAAATAGTAGGAACTGTATGGGTAATCTTCCATTTTTGCTACGAGCGGCTTGGCCGTTGAGATCGGATTGCGGTGGATATAGCGGCTGACCGTCAGGATACCGTCCGGACCGTCGACCTTTTCTGCGTAGTATCGCCCTTCATACAAATAGCCGGTGACACCGTATTTTGCTCGGTAGTAGTCACCGTATCTTCTATTGATAAGCCCCATGACTTTTCCGAGCGGCACTTCCGGCGACCGGATGAGCAAGTGGTAATGGTTCGTCATCACGCAATAAGAGATGATGGTGAACGGGTATTGCTCATAGGCATAATCGAGCACACGGAAAAAAGCCCGATAATCCGCGGGATCATGGAAGATGGTCCTCCTGTTGTTGCCTCTTGTCGTTGCATGCTCAAACAAAATCGGATTCCATACCCGTCTTTTCCTCGCCATCATCATCAGCCTCCTGTTCTTTTTTCGACCATATATTTCCCGGGAAATAGAGTCAAATGCACATACAATTCGATAACGGATATTTGAAAAGCCTATAGGGGCCAAATTTCAGATTTACGGCTGAAATGGAGCATAAAAAGACCGTAATGGTGTTTAAAAATTTATTTTGCTCATTTCGGGTGACAGTCACCCACGCAATATTCACACAATTCAAATTTGCCTTGACTTTACAAATTTTTTACAGAAGAATATAAGGAGCTAAAAATATATAGATCCCTGGGTGGTTAGGATGAAAAAAGAGCATTTCAAGAAGTTTTTAACGAGTCATTTGGTTGTGGTCACGGCGATTTTGGTTTTGAAGATCTTTTTCCTGCGCTATCTGCTGTTTGGCAAGGCGGATATTACGCAGGCGCTGGTGCTTGAATTGAGTTATATCCTCATTTTCACCGCGCTGATCGAATTGATTGCCGGCAAATGGAAACCTGGGGCTTTCCTGCTGCTGAACCTTATCTTCTCCACATTGTTTCTCGCAGTGGTGATGTATCACGCGTTTTTCGGCCGCATCGTCACATATTTCGCGCTGTTCCAGCTGGGACAGGTCGGCACGATCAATGAAAGTGTCAGTGCGCTGATGCGCCCGATTTATTTCCTGTTTTTCGCAGAGATCGTTGTGCTGACTGTATTGTTGCTGACACGCAAGTATCCGATCCACAATTATTCCTTGAATAAGAAGTTCCTGGTGCTGCCTGTTCTCGTGCTGGCGATTGGGGTTTCATTCATTAACTTCCAGACGCATAAAGACGAGGCCATTTCGAATAATGTGCTGGCGGCAGAGGAAAAAGGGATTTTGAATTATGAGGCTTTGGAGTTTTATCTTGGCCCTGCAGGCCAGGCTCCGATTGAAGTGAATGTGTCAGTGGAGAACTCCGAGGCGTTGATCGAAGAAATTCGCAAACTGAAGGGTTTGGAATACATCCCGCCGGAGGAGCGTGAGTTTTTCGGCGCCGCTGAAGGCCGCAACTTGATCGTCATCCAGGTGGAATCGATGCAAAGCTTCCCGATCGGCCTGGAGCTTGAAGGCGAGGAAATCACACCGAACCTGAACAAATTGATTGGCGACAGTTTCTATTTCCCGAATACTGCGCAGCAGACGGGACCGGGCAATACAGCGGATGCAGAATTTATTATCAATACATCGCTCTACCCGACGGCGTTCAATCCGACGTCCCAGACATTCGCTGATCGCGCGTTTCCGAGTCTGCCCCGCCTGTTGAAGGGCGAAGGTTATACGACTTCGACTTTCCACGCGGACGACATCAGCTTTTGGAACCGGGACGAACTGTATCCGGCGCTCGGCATCGAGCATTATTATTACGGGGAATTTTTCGGCAATGAAGACGTCATCGGCATCGGCCCTTCTGATGAAGTGATGTTCCAAAAAGCCATGCCGGTCCTCCGCGCGTCGCATATGAAGGATGAACCGTTTTACACGCAGCTTGTCGGCCTGACGAGCCATCATCCCTTCCATATGCCGGAGGAGCAGCAGCAGCTCAGCTTGCCGGAAGACTTTCAAGATTCATTGACCGGTGAATATCTGGTGTCCATCAATTATATGGACCGCATCATCCATGATTTTATTGAACAATTAAAAGAAGAAGGCATTTACGAGAACTCGGTCATCGCCATCTTCGGTGACCATTTCGGCCTCCAGCAAAGCGCCATCCATCCGCGCGATGTTGAGTTGGTGACGGACTTGCTTGGCCATGAATACCAGACAATCGACCGATTGAAGATCCCGTTCATCCTGCACGCACCGGGCATTACCGATGAAGGCGAAACGATTGAACAGCAGATCGGCCAGCTCGACATGATGCCGACGATTGCCAACCTTCTCGGCTTGCCGCTGGATGATATGGTGATTTTTGGACAGGATGTGCTGAACCACGAAGAGACGCTGCTCGGCGCGAGATACTATTTGCCGGTCGGCTCTTTCTGGAACGATGAGATCCTGTTCATCCCGGAGAAAGGTTTTGAAGACGGCACAGCTTATGATCTGGAGACGGAAGAAATTATTGCCGACTTTGAAAAATACCGCGATGACTATGACCGTGTGCTGCATCTGGAGTATTTGTCGGATGCCTATATGGAGAGTTTGCCGAAACGATAAAAAAATGGAAACCCGCTCCCCGCCTAGCATGGCGGAGAGCGGGTTTTTGCTTGGCTGACGCTGCGTTAGAGTTTTGGAGTCAGTTGTGGCGCGAGTTACGGTGTGATATGGTGATTTGCCGCATCCAAAAAGAGAGGCTGCCGGGATTCCCGGCAGCCTCTCTTTGAATTGTGTCTAAATTGTTTGGGTGACTGTCACCCTCACTCAGCTGAATACGGCAGGAATAATGAGAACATTTTCGCTGCTTCTTCACGTGTTGTTGAGCGGAACGGATTGAATTTACCGTTGTAGCCCTGAACAATTTTCAGGTCGTGAAGCAATGTGATTGCTTCTTTTTCTTCTGTTGTCTGTTTGCTTAAGTCGCTGTATGGTGCCATTTTGCCGATTTTGTAATCGCCGTTTTTCATCGTGTAGACGCGGTCCAGCAGCAACGCGAAGTGGGCACGCGAGATAAACTCGTTCGGCTTGAATTCGGTTGTTGTTTTTCCGGTGATGATGCCTGCAGCGTATGCGGCATTGATCTCGTCCTGGCGGTCCTGGTGAAGTCTTGAAATGTCTTTGAACGGTGATTTTGGTGCGTTCGCCGTATCCATTTCAAGCATGCGCGTCAGGATCGTAACTGCCTGGAAGCGGGTCAGGCTGTTTTTCGGTGAGAATGTTGTTTCAGTTGTACCGTTCACGATGCCTCTGTCGAACAGATCTTTGATGAACTCGTAAGACCAGTCGCTTTCCTTCACGTCAGTGAACGGCATTTCGATAACAGGAACTTCCGGATCTTCCGGTGTTGCTGCTGGTTCTGCGAAGTCGATCTGAACCAATACCGGATCATGGTCAGATGCGCGTCCGTGCTGTTCCATGAACATCGAGTTGATATGGACCATGTCGATTTCTGTTTGGGCAGCAATATTGTTTGTTACCAGGATGTGGTCAAGAACTTGCGAGTTCCCCTGGTAGTAATAAGAGTAACGGTCATCAAGCGGCACATCTTCGACTTTATTCGTCAGGATGTCGCCTTTTAATGCTTGCATGGACGGAGTGAATTCGAAATCGTTCATATCGCCTGCAACGATTACGTTCAAGTCCGGATCCTGTTTTTGGCCTTCAACGATAAAGTTATTGATCGCTTTTGCCAATTCGATGCGCTGTGTTTCAGAGCTAAGGACTGGAGGCTGGTTTTTCCCGAATAGGGGCTGGTCGCCGCCTTTTGAATTCAAGTGAGCAGCGATGACGATAAATTTCTCGCCTTGGAAATCAAATTGCGCGGCAAGCGGCTTGCGCGTGCTCGGCATTTCGATTGGCTGGACGCGGCCCGGGTTCAATGACAATTCACCGTCCACCCATGCCGTATCCTGTGTTGCTGTACCTTTTGTTCCTTCAGAAAGTGTTACGCGTTCCGGGTTGTATAGGAAACCAACACGAATGTTGCCGCCTGGCTGGCCACCGTCTTTATTGTATTCCGGAGCGATGTCAGTCCATTCGTAAGCTGGTCCGCCTGCAGCTTTAATTTCTGCAATCAGACGTTCATAACTCTGGGTTGCATCACTGTTATTCGACTGGATCGGGCCATCGTTGTCCTGAACTTCAACCAATGCAACAACATCAGGTGATTTCAAGTTTTCAACGAATGACGCGCCAATACGGGCAGCTTTTTCGTTTGATGTATGGGCAGGATCCGCAGAGAAATTCTCCACATTGTACGTAGCTACTGTCAGTTTTTCTTCATCAGCAGTTATCCACGTCGTTTCCGGAGTTGTATCCCCTACTACCAATTCAGGAATGTCGGATTCCACGGCCCATAGTTTATAATTTCCGAAGCCATAGCCCATCACTCCAGTGATTGTTCCATTGAAGGAATCGCCGGCTTTAGCTACAAAACTTTCATTATCAAAGTCTACGATAATACGTTCCGGGTTAAAGTCATTTTCAGAAAGCAAAATTCCGCCTTGATTGTGGAATTCAGTGTTCGGTGAATTTTCAGCGACTACGATCACTTCGCCGTATTTTTGCGGGCCGACAATTTGAGCATTCGGCACAGCAATACGCATCAATTCAAGTGATTCCCAGAAATCGATGCCATCTTCTTCCGGATCAAATGAAGTCAAACCATCATTGTCGATAATTTCCGATGGCGGGAAAACATCCACCCCGATTACAATCGGTTCCGGAAGTTGAGCTGTGCCTTCTTTAAGAGCTGCAGTTGCACGGATGCGTGTAATTGGCAGATCGTTCGTGCGCATATCCGAATAGCCTTCCTGGAAATGCTCTTCTACTGTTCCGGCAACTGTCACCAGATCACCGACTTTTAAACCATTTGAAGACAGATTGACCATCAGCGCTTCAGATGTAGTCAAGTCGTTGTCAGGATTAATGTCCTGGATGACAAAGTTTGCTGAGTTGTAGATGTGTGTAACCACCCCTTGGATTTCGTTAACAACGACTCCTGTGTAATCCGAGTAATGATCATCACCCTGGATATCGCGGATTCTTAGATCAGCTGTTTTCAATACTGTGTAATCGAAAATGAAAACTTGTGAAGTTTCGCTTCCTACAGCAATCGCTTTGATCGTTGTGTCTTTAGCCAAAACTAATGGAGACGTGTATTTTGTGCTCGCAGCTGTTGGTGTGCTGCCGTCGATTGTGTAATGGATTGCTGCTGATTCCCAACCGCTTTCAAGGACAATTTCAGTTCCTTGAGAAACAATTCCCGGGAAAATATTTACGTAAACTGCAGGTTTATTGACCAGGTCGAAACTTTCCAGACCCAGCGTTTTCACCTGATAAGCATCGTTGAATTTCGAAGCGATTCCTGTCACATTGACAAGATCTCCTTCTTTGTATTGCTGCGTGAAGCGATCAAACGCCAAGCCATTGCGGTTATCGTTGCGGATAACGACCGTGTTGCCATCTGCGTCTGCAGCCGTAAATTCAAAAGTTCCAAAATTGTTTACAGATTTCAAATTCGTGATTGTTACATTTTTCAGCTCAATCAATTCCCCTTGCGTGTCTTCATTGACACCTGTTGGGTTGATGGATAGAAGAGCCGGCAATTCGTTTCCTGTGGAAATGGTTTCAACCGAGTTCGGCTGCAACTGCAATTCGCCGCCAAAAGCGGAAACTTTTCCTGTCAGGCGGACTAGATCGCCCGGTGCAACATTTGCATTGGTCGTATAAACATAAAATCCAGCAGTCTCATCCTGGATATAGAACGCTTTGCCACCCCAGAAACCTGTGCCGGTCGTGACAATCCCTTCGACTTGGATCAAATCGCCAGTTGAAGTGCGTGCTTCAGCCAGCGAACCGACAACTGTCGCTTCAGGCGGAGCTGCGCCTTCAGAAAGGATTGTGTAAGCTGTTGGAGATTTCAAACCAGGCACTTGGAAATATAATTCGCGAATTCCAGTGACAGTCACTTCGCCTTTGAATAGATGAGGATTATCCTTCAAATTCAAAGCCGTTCGAATGGCTCCGCTTGGAAGCTGAACCGGAAGAATTTTAGCCGGGTCTGTTTCATCAACTGAATCGGCCAAGCCGATATTAGTAGCTGAAGTAAATGGCGCTTCCTGAACGTAATTTGTGCCGCTTGTAGCAGTTCCAACAATAAACCCTTTAACCGTCGCAGCACCCGCGTTGTTCGCGATCGCATCCCCAACCGTAATGGTGTCTGCCGCTTCTGCTTGCGTTGCCGCATATGGAAGAACGGCAGAAATAACTAATAGAAAACTTAAAAATAACTTGCC
Organism: Planococcus sp. (in: firmicutes); assembly: GCA_035461045.1. Taxonomy (GTDB): domain Bacteria; phylum Bacillota; class Bacilli; order Bacillales_A; family Planococcaceae; genus Planococcus. The sequence goes on along the minus strand of DATHVY010000010.1, from coordinate 5,597 downwards.
AATCGCGCTTTTCGTCAAAAGATTCCACTCCTCAATGTTTGGACAGATAAATACAACCAACCAAAAAATATTAATAACGTTAAAAAATGTAAACGAGCCAATAAAAGGCAGCCTCTTCATCAGAAGAGGCTGCAATTACTTGAGTTGTGTCAAAATTGTTTGGGTGACTGGCACCTTATTTAACTGTGTAAGGCATAAACAATGAGAACATTTTAGCCGCTTCAGCGCGTGTAGCGTTTTTGTTCGGCATGAAGTTGCCTTGGTAACCCGTTGCAATGCTGTGGTAGTAAAGCATTGTAACAGCTTCCTGCTCTTCAGCAGTCAACTTGGCTGTGTCTTTGTATGGTGCATCTCCGTCGTATTCCGTATCGCCGTTCACATCTTCAAATACACGGTTCAACAGCAATGCGAAATGCTTACGTGAAATTTGTGCGTTCGGGTTGAATTTCGTTCCTGCTGCATCCGTACCCTGGATCAAACCAGCGGCGTATGCTGCATGAATTTCATTCTGGCGAACTTGCGGCAAGTGTGAAATGTCCGTGAACGGTGATTTTACAGTTGTCGCTTCAACCAATCCTGGAATGCGCGTCAGGATTGTAACAGCCTGCCAGCGAGTCAGGTTCTGGTCTGGTGAGAACGTATCCAGCTCCGTACCGTTCATGATGTTGCGGTAGTACATATCTTTAACATATGGGTATTCCCAGTCTTTCATCGTAACATCTTTGAATGGAATTGTCGGGTTGATGCGGTTATCCAGCATCGGTGCGATAACTTCCAATTCAGCGATATAATCGATGAACATATTGAAGTCGATGTTGCCCGGCTCACTTACGCGGCCATCAGCATATACATCAGCAAAAACTGTGTATCCGTCACCGCCACCGGCAGTGAACGTGTTTGTTGCAACTTTATAATATTTGGCAGGAACGATTTTTTCCAGCAAATCGTCTTCAGTGCGAACGCTCATTGAAGTTACACGGTTGCCTACTGGCTGAGCTGGATCAAACGAGAATTCCATGCCGGCTACGTGTAGGAATCCGCCGCTTTCTTTCGGGAATTCTTTGACACTGTGCTCCAACGCTGTTTTCAGCTCAGCACCAGTCAAGTTCATGATTGCCAATGAGTTGCCGAAAGGCATTGTTGTCAAAACTTCACCAATCGTGATATCTCCAACGTCGATTGACGCGCGGATACCGCCGCCGTTAGTAAGAGCGATTACTGTATCATTATCGATTTGTTGCGCTGCATAAAGCATGCCGTCAGTGATGACGTTCCCAAGGTTTGTTTCAGAAGAGCGGACTCCGCCTTCATTGCGTCCACCATTAAGGAATACTTCTGTGTAAGCGCCAGTGGATTCGTTTTTCGTCTCTTCAACTGTTTCTTTGAATGGAACAAGCAATTCTGTTGCTTCCACGTCAGCAACTGCATCAGAAACTTTATGCAATGTTACCGGATGGATAGTTTTTCCAGCAGCATTTACAGCAGTGGAAGTGATGACGCCTTCATCATCGAAAGTTACATCAATTTGACCAAGATTATTGCCGTATTGGCCTGCCTGAACGATAACAACAGGATCGCCGCCAGTCATAACAACAGTTCCTTCAGTCAAAGTTGTATGTGTGTGTCCGCCAACGATGACGTCGATGCCAGCAACATTTTCAGCAAGTAAAAGATCGTTGTCAAATTGTGCGGAATCGTTGTAGCCGATATGAGTCAGCGCGATGATTTTGTTGACGCCGGCAGCTTCGAATGCTGCAACTGCTTCTTCTGCAGCTTCAATATAATTAGTGAACTCAATTGAGTCCGGGCTTGAAATTTGGCTTGTTTCTTCAGTGGTCAAACCGAAAATCCCGACTTGCTCGCCATCAATTTCCTTGATGATGCCATCGTAGATTTCGCCATTTCCGTAATCAGCCGTGTAGACATTGTTTTGAAGGCCGTCGAATTTATCGTCTCCAGAAAAGTCAACGTTTGTTGCTACGAACGGGAATTCCGCGCCTTGCACAAATTCCTGCAATGCCAAATGTCCTTCTGGTCCGCTTCCAAGGTCAAACTCGTGGTTTCCGAAAGTCATTGCGTCGTAGCCCATGAGATTCATCATTGCCAGGTCAGCTGCACCTTCGAATATGTTAAAGTAGAGACTTCCTGAAAAAACGTCGCCAGCATCAAGCAGCAGGCTATTGGCATTCTGCGCGCGGATCTGTTTTACGAGCGTCGCGCGTTTTGGCGCATTGTCCAAGTTTGCATGCGTATCGTTCGTATGCATGATCGTAAGATCGAAATCCCCTACAGCTGCTTCTGCGGCAAGCGGCGCTTGCAAACCTACCATACTCACTGTCATTGCAGCGGCAATAGAGGCTTTAAACATTTTGTTACGCTTCATTCGGCACCATCCTTTGGTTTTTTTGGTTTGACCACTTTTTCAATTTCTGGGAATAAATTATGTATTCTTACGCTGTGAAGTAATCCTAAGTCCCCATATATGAAAACGTAATCATACATTTTAAGTTTAGCACGGAAAAAAATTTTCAACAATATAATATTCGGAAAATTAACAAAGTAACAAAAAATTTACATTTCAAAATGTATGTCCCGTCCTTCTACCCATTCGCCTCTGGTTCTAAATTCCTTATATCAATAAAACAAACTGCGTGATTGTTCGTGTTTTGTAAATTATGCAGCCTTATGGTTTAAGTAATGGCCCAATAGTATATATTATAGTAGTAGAAAGCCAGGTGAACCCCATTGAGCATCAACAGAAAACATTTGGATGAAATCCAATTTGCGCGGGCCATCGCACTTTTCGCCGTGCTTGCCGTCCACGCCTCTTCCACCGGCGTGGGCTTCACGGAGCATTCGTCCGCAGCATTCAGCATTTATACTTTTTTCAACTATGCAGGAAAGCTCGGTACACCGACTTTCATCTTTCTCTCCAGCTTCATCCTTTTCTACACTTATTACCACCGCAAACTGACCATGGAGCTGTTCAAGAAGTTCTATAAAAAACGCATGCTTTATATTCTGGTGCCCTATCTTGTTTTTTCCGTCTTTTACTTCGGCCTCAGCAGTTATATGAACACGGCAGTCGGCGTCCCTTTTGTCGCAGCCAATGTGCTTCCCGAGTTCCTGGCCGCCTTCTTTCGCGGCGACGCTTATTTCCATCTCTATTTCGTCTTTGTCAGCGTCCAATTATACTTGATGTTCCCGCTGATCCTGTATTTGTTCCAGCGCTTCAGCTTCATCCGAAGATTCGCGATCCCGCTCGGAATTCTTATCCAATGGACATGGGTCTTCGCCAACTCTGAAATCTTTCAGGTAGCCCAAAAAGGCTCCGTGTCGCTGTCTTATTTCATGTTTTATTTCTTCGGCGCGTTCCTGGGCGTCTATTATGAAAAAATTTCCGAATGGATCCTCGACTGGCGCAAGAGCCTGCCGGGCTTGCTGGCCGTTTTCGCAGCCTACTTTTTCATGATATTCTTCTACGTCCGCATCAATTACCTGACCTTGACCGGACAGGAAGCATTTTCAACAAAGCTCCATGAATTCGCCTGGAGCACACACGCCTTCACTGCCGCAGCAGCGCTGTTCATCTTCATTCATCTGATGCGGTTTTGGAATATGCCAAAAATCAAGAGTTTCCTGACCGAAATTGGCACTGTGTCATTCGGCTTCTATTTGATTCACCCGCTGTTCCTGCTCATCCTGCGGTCAATGCTGCCAAGCGGCGAAGCGTGGATCTTCCATTTGTGGCAGCTCGCGACAATGGTCATCACGTTCTTCGCCAGCTGGCTGCTCGTCCGCCTGTTCTTCGACTTCGTCCCACACAGTTGGGTCGTCTTCGGCAAAGGCAATAAACTCTTTGGACATGTGAAGGCTTGATATTGTAATCTGGTTTAAAACTTCAATAAAATAAAAACCGGCAGCGATTGTAAAATCGCTTGCCGGTTTTTTAGGCTGTCGAGAAACGGGTGTCTGCTCCAATCATTGCGCTGTGGGCGAACGCTACTTACTGATATAAAGCAGTGAGAGAATGGGGCGGAAAATCGGTGAGCGTCGATATATTTTGCTGAGCGTTGATATAATCTCCTGAACGTTGATATAATTTTTTGAACGTTGATATAATCTCCTGAACGTTGATATAAGTTCCTGAACGTTGATATCCGCTAACAAGCCGACTCCTCGAGGAAAAAAGCAGCATAAAAAGCTGATATTAGGCTTTATTGAGATCAATCTCGCTTCAAAAGTTAAGGGCAAAAGACAAATGGATGCTTTTCGCAGGCGAAAAGCGAAAAAACCGTGAGAAATTGACGTTAATAACAATGGTGGTCAAAGCTCTGGAAGAGAATTAGAAAAAACCGGCAGCGATTAAAAATCGCTTGCCGGTTTTTTGTTCTTCTAATTTTACTTTTCGCTGATGCTGTCATACTCTTGTTCCTTTTCTGTTTCAGCACCCGCCAGCATGAAATCCACAACCTGTTTCGCCGTGTTGTTCGCTTTTTTCTGCAGCGGCACAACCTGTTTGCTCAGCTGCTTGATTTTTCCCGGGTAATCGGCAAGGATCTCTTCGATTGAAGATACAATATCCTCACTGCTCCAGTCGTCTGCGCTGACATGGCCCACCACTTTCTGACCGACGATTTCCGCGAACGAATCGATCTTCGGGTCATAGGACAAGGCCACGAACGGTGTGTTGCCGACACTTGCGAAAATCAGCGCGTGGAGCCGCATGCCCAGCAGGACATCCGATTCCTTTACTGCCGCCATTTTTTCTTCTATGGAACTGTCATACGGGAAGATTTCCGCTCCGTGCTTCATCATCCCCACGACATTTTGGGAAGTTTCGTGGTCGTGCTTGCCGTGCATCGGCACCATCAAAATCTCATGGCCGTTGGCAACCAATCCATCGAGAGCCGATGCAACTTTGTTCAGGTAGGACTGGTCTTCTGTCCACTTTCTGACGGAGACGGAAATGACGCGTTTGTCCGAGTCAGCCGGCTTGTTCATGCCGCTGATGAAGTCGCTGGCGTCAATTGCCATAACAGGATCCGGCACCAATTGGATCGGCTTCGTGACGCCGATGGATTCGAGGAAGCTTTTGGATTGCTTGTCGCGCACCGTGATCATTTCGGACCTCTGCAGTACGTGTTTCATGATTTTACGGTTGATCCTGCTTTTGACCGGGCCCATGCCCTGCGCATAGATAAAGACAGGTTTCTTCAGAACCTGCGCTATTTTCATGACACCGGAATAATAGGTGATGCTTTTCAGGCCGGTTTCATCCTGAAGCAGGCTGCCGCCGCCGCTGATCAGGCAATCGGATGCTTTCAAGGCCTTTCTGACTTCATTGAAATTCCAGCGGTTGACCGCATCCACTTTGTAGGAAGATGCCGTTTTTTCGGGATTATTTGACAGGACCGTGAGATTCACTCCTGGATGATACTCTTTTAATGACTGGATGATGGCAAAAAGGATCGCCTCGTCCCCTACATTGTCAAAGCCGTAATATCCGGATAAAACGATTCTCATTTCTGCCACCTCCTATTTGCTTCATTTATAAGTTTTTGACCTGCCCATTTATACAAGAATACCAGAAGCAG
>DATHVY010000009.1:0-2917 GCA_035461045.1 Planococcus sp. (in: firmicutes) | reverse complement strand
CACGACCAAGTACGGCTCGATTGATAATCATTTCATCCCGATGGGTGAAAAAGAGGCCATCCAAGTGCCGGACGGCATTGCCCATTTTCTTGAGCATAAAATGTTCGAAAAAGAAGAAGGGGACATTTTTCAGGAGTTCAGCAAACAGGGGGCTTCCGCCAACGCGTTCACTTCCTTTACACGGACAGCATACTTGTTTTCTGCAACCAACTTGATCGATCAGAATGTTGAAACCTTGCTCGACTTTGTGCAAAGTCCTTATTTTACAGAAAAAACCGTAGATAAAGAAAAGGGCATTATTGCGCAGGAAATCACGATGTATGATGACCAGCCTGATTGGAGGCTGTATTTCGGTATTATTGAAAACTTGTATGAAAACCATCCTGTGAAAATTGATATTGCGGGTACCGTGGAATCGATTCAGGACATTACGGCTGAACATTTATATACGTGCTATAACACCTTTTACCACCCTTCGAATATGGTGCTGTTTGTGGTCGGGGCCGTTGATCCGGAATCGATGATCAAGTTGATCCAGAACAATCAGGACAGTAAGACATTTGAAGAGCCGCAGGAAATCGTCCGCCTTTATCCCGACGAGCCAAAAGAAGCGGTGATCAAAGAACGAACACTGGAAATGAGCGTTCAGAAGCCGAAAGTGTTTGTGGGCATTAAACCCGAAAAGCTGGATGGCTCAGGAAAAGAGATGTTGAAGCATGAGCTTGCAGCCGAACTGGCTTTTGAATTGCTCTTTGGCCGCACGTCCGATTTCTATCACCACGCATATGAAAGCGATTGGATCGATGAATCTTACTCATTCGATTATTCATTAGAAAAAGGCTTTGGCTATGCCTTGATTGGTTCCGATACAAACGAACCTCAGATTCTTGCACGTGAAATTCAGGACACCATCCAGAAGGCTAAAGAAAAGTGGCCTTTCGGACAAGATGATTTGGACCGGGTGCGCCGCAAGAAAATCGGTTTCTTTTTAAGAGCGTTGAATTCACCTGAATTTATCGCAAATCAGTTTACGCGCTATGCTTTTAATGAGATGAACCTATTCGACGTAGTCCCGATGCTCGAAGAAATTCAAGTTCATGATATGCAGGAAGCGTTTGCGCTCGTCAGCGATGAAAGCCAGCGTTCGGTCTTCACGATCATGCCTTCGAAGAAGGACGAATAGTGAAACGTTTTGCGGTTATAATGGGTGCTTCCGGTGATATTGGTGGAAGCATCGCGAAACAGCTTGCCGAAAGCGGCTGGTCTTTGTACTTGCATTGGAATTCAAATTCAACTGAACCACTTGCGAAAGAGTTGTCTTCCGGTTTTCCGCAACAGGAATTCATACCGGTACAGGCCGATTTTACGGAACCTGGAGGCTCAGCTCAATTGGCTGAAAACGTCTATGATGCTTCTTGCATCGTGATCGCCAATGGGCAAAGTTTGCTGAAGATGCTCATCGATACCACCGATATGGAGATGCAGGAGTTATGGCGCGTTCACGTCCAAAATCCGATTTCAGCCATCAGTAAAATCTCGCCGTATTTTCATCGCCATCCGAAGTCTTATGTAGTGTTCATTTCTTCCATTTGGGGGGAAACAGGTGCGGCATTGGAAACGGTATATTCCGCTGTTAAAGGAGCCCAGCTTTCATTTGTGAAAGCATACGCAAAAGAAATGGCAGCAGCCGGCACGCGGGTGAATGCCATCTCGCCGGGATTTATCCAGACCAGTATGAATCAGAAGTTTACAGAAGAAGAATTGCAACAGCTCAAAGAAGAAATCCCTCTAGGTTTGGGGCAGCCTCAAGACATTGCGGATGCAGTTGATTTCCTGACAGGCGGGAAAGCGGATTATATCACCGGACAGAATATCGCGGTCAATGGCGGCTGGTCTTCTTAAAATATGGGAAGAACTTCCTGCTTTTTGAATAAGTCTTTTATTGATGGCTGAAATCAGCTATCATGAATAAAGGAATAACAGTGAACTCATATACAATCGGAAGGGCGGATGAGGAATGATCGAATGGTATTTTGAATACGAAATACAAGTGAATCGTCCGGGTCTTTTAGGAGATATAGCTTCTCTTTTAGGGATGCTCCGCGTCAATATTGTCACGATCAACGGTGTTGACCAGGGAAGACGTGGCATGCTTCTGCGCGCTGAACAGAATGTGCAGCTGCAGCGCTTCGAACAAATTGTCACAACCATCGATACGATTGCGGTGACTAAATTCCGCGAACCGAAGCTGAGGGATATTCTGGCAGTGCGTCATGGCCGTTATATCCAGCGTGATGTGGATGACCGGAAAACGTTCCGTTTTGTCCGAGATGAATTGGGATTGCTTGTCGATTTCATGGCCGAAATCTTCAAACAGGAAGGCCATAAGCTAGTCGGCCTCCGCGGCATGCCCCGGGTCGGAAAAACGGAGTCGATTGTTGCGGCCAGTGTCAGCGCCAATAAGAAATGGATCTTTTTATCTTCAACTATGATCAAGCAGACCGTTCGCAATGAGCTGGTGGGCGATGAGCATAGTGGAAACAACATTTTCATTCTGGATGGCATCGTTACACGACGGGCTTCGGATGAACGGCACATGCAGCTGGTCAGGGAGATGATGCGGATGCCGACCATCAAAGTGGTGGAACATCCCGATATGTTCATCCAGCAATCGGAATACAGCATCGAAGACTTCGATTATATAATTGAACTCCGCCATCACCCGGATGAAAAGATTACATACGAAGTGATGGAAAAGAACTTCATGCAAGATAGCGGTCAAGGGGATATGTTCGGAGATGGATTTAATTTTTAAATAGGCGGGTGATTGTGTGAGTGACTTGGGTACTCGCTTGAAAGAAGCGAGAGTCGCAAAAGGGTACAGTTTGGAAGATTTGCAAGAGGCAACAAAGATTCA
>DATHVY010000008.1:0-2025 GCA_035461045.1 Planococcus sp. (in: firmicutes) | reverse complement strand
GCATTCACCAGGAGAATTCCCAATATGAAATATGCTATGAAATGGGCATTTTTCCGAACAAGTGTATGTAATTGTTCAACCCCCGCATCACTTCCGGGCAAAATATCACCGACAAGGCCCAGCAGGAATCTCGTGATTCCTGAGCTGAGGTCACTCGATACCGCTGCAGGCTGATGGGACAAGAAGAATATTATTGCCATCCAGCCAATAACAGCAGACCACGCTAAAGTTTTATTTCTCATCTCTGCAACTTCCTTTTTGAAACTGTTTAAACAACCGAAAACTATTATAGCATGACATAAAAAAGAAGCGGTAGGATCACCGCTTCTTTTTGACTGTCGCTGAATGGTTGCCCTTTCAGCCCACAGTAATAGCCATGCTGGCGCAGCTACTAACCTGCTTGAGTGACCGGAAACTCCCAGGAAGCAATAGCAGTGTCTTCGAACGCTTCTGTAAGTTTCTCTTCTCTAATAACAGGAATATTAAAGCACTGGCAAATTTCCGTGAAACGGTCTATATTCGATGTGAATGCCAATTGGTCTTCCGCCGCAAAGAACGGCAACCTCATTTTTTTGCACAAAGCCACAGCATTCCATGTATTTATATCCTCAAAGGTTGTGAACACTCCGGCCACACCTTCGTTTCTTACAATTTCCGCAAGGCCCTCGATGTTGGCTATGCTTGTATTGAACGATTTATCGGCAAACCTCTTGGCCGGCGAACCGATGATATTGTCGACAACTATCGGCGACATCCCCATCCGTTTAGCCGTTTCCACCACATCGATCATATGCTTTGTTCCGCCGAGTATAAGAATCTTCTTCTGGTCATCGTTTCTCATTTTCCAGACCTCCTCCAGTTCACTGGCAAGCAATCCATAAAATCCCGCCTCAAACTTCAAAATTCCGATGCATAAGTACAATAGGCCCGATTCCCGCAGCAAAAATCAAGAATATTCAGTAGAGACATATCTTAATAACTAATAAATTAACAAGTATTTATCGTCTTGTCAATATAATTTTCTGAATTTTATGATTTTTGAGTAAAATTGACAAGTTTTTTTCGCTGGAAATTGACTATAATAAAACCGGCTTCCACGAGGGAAGCCGGTGCTGTTATGATTTTGTGCCGATTTCGGATTGTCTGTCGAGTGCCCGCTGGCGGTAGTTCTTCTTTTCTTTTTTGGACATGTTCTTGAATTCTTCGAGGAATTCCTCATAATGCGCCAAAACTTCAGAAGCCGGTCCGTATTCCTTTACGACACCAAATTCCAGCCACAGGATTTTTTCACAGAACCTCTTCATCTGGGAGATGGAATGGCTGACAAAGAACATTGTTTTGCCCTGTTCTTTGAATTCCATCATCTTGTTCAGGCTTTTTTCGGCAAAAGCTTTATCTCCTACCGACAAGGCTTCGTCAATGATCAGGATATCGGGGTTGACCCGGACCGAGATTGAAAAGCCGAGACGCGATTTCATTCCGCTGGAATAAGTTTTAACGGGCTGATCGATGAATTTCTCAAGTTCCGCGAATTCGATGATTTCTTCTTCCATGGCATTGATTTCCGTTTTCGAAAAACCAAGCATCAGAAGTTTCAATTCAATGTTCTCGCGGCCTGTGAGTTTATTGTCAAGACCGGCATTGACGGCAATTAGGGCAACATTGCCGGTGCTGACGACTTTCCCTGACGTCGCTGGGACCACTCCCGCAATGACATTCGCCAGCGTTGATTTACCTGAACCATTGATGCCGACGAGGCCGACGATCGAACCTTGTTCCACATCGAAAGAAACGTCCTGCAGGGCATAGAATGCCTCCCCGTATTCCTTATGGGGAATCAACAGGTCCAGCAGACGCTCGGAACTTTTCTTGTACAATTTATAACGTTTTGAAACATTACGGACTTCGACTGAATTAGGCATATGATCCACTTCCCATTTTATAGGAAATCAATAAATTGACTTCTGAATTTCACGTGCAGATACGCTCCGATGATAAAGGTCACCAATACGACTCCGCAGAAAT
>DATHVY010000007.1:0-6646 GCA_035461045.1 Planococcus sp. (in: firmicutes) | reverse complement strand
CTCTTCTCGAGGATTTCGAAGCCTTCAGCCATTGCCTGCATCATGCCGTATTCGATGCCATTATGGATCATCTTAAGAAAATGGCCGCTGCCGAGTTCGCCGGTATAGAAATAACCGTTTTCGACAGACACACTTTTGATGACGGGTTCGATGACCTTGAATGCTTCCGGGTCGCCGCCGATCATAGTGCAAATGCCTTCACGCGCACCGGAAATCCCGCCGCTCGTTCCGCAATCCATAAAGTGGATGCCGTTTTCTTTCAAGCTCTCTCCCAATCTCACCGATTCTTTGAAATTGGAATTTCCTCCATCAATGATGATATCACCTTCGTCAAGTAGCGGTTTCAATGTCGAAATGACATTTTCCGTTATCTCGCCGTGAGGCACCAACATCATAAGGACACGGGGTTTGTCGAGTTTCTGGACGACTTCTTCCAAAGTATATGCGCCAATCGCGCCATCCACAGCAATTTTGTCTACTTGTTCACGGTTCGCATCATGGGCAACCACTTCATGGCCATTGTCCATCATATTCAATGCCAGGTTATAGCCCATTTTACCGATGCCAATCATTGCTAACTTCATATTGTAACCCCTTTCTTTTTTCTTCCGAAAATTTTTTGCGCTATTTATGCTTTCAAGTCTGGAATTTCTGAGCCCTAAGAGTTTTGCGTTTTTTCACAACTTTAGTGAATTACCGGCCGAGCCATCCTCCGTCAACCGGAATCGTGATCCCGTGGAGATAATCGGATGCGGCGGAGGCAAGAAATACTGCCGCTCCCTGCATGTCTTCCGGTTTGCCCCAGCGTCCTGCCGGAATGCGCTCCAGAATCTGGCGGTTCCGTGTTTCATCCGCCAACAAAGCCGTATTCATCTCCGTGTCCATATAGCCGGGGGCAATGGCATTGACGTTGACACCGCGGTGAGCCCATTCGTTCGCCAAGGATTTTGTGAACTGGATCACGGCCCCTTTGCTTGCTGCATAAGCAGGAACCCGCAAGCCGCCTTGATAGGACAGCAACGAGGCCATATTGATGATTTTGCCGCCCCCATTTTCAAGCATATGCGTGCCGAATGTCTGACACATGAAAAATGAAGCATTAGCATTGACGTCCATTACAAAATCCCAGTCTTCTTTCGGAAAGTCCGTCGAATCGTAGCGCTTTTGGACACCTGCGTTATTGACAAGGATATCGATCTTCCCCGTTTCTTTCGCGCAGCGTTCAAGCAATTCGCCGTATTGGTCGAAATTCAGCAAATCGAATTCGACTTTTACGACCTTCACACCAAGCTCCCGAATTTCATCCAGAACCTCTTCTCCGATTTTCCTTGCGACAATGACAATATCCGCACCGGCTTTTGCCAGTCCCAAAGAAATTTCTTTCCCCAGTCCCCGGTTGCCGCCGGTGATAACTGCGGTTTTTCCTGTCAAATCAAACAATGAATGAGTGATGATGTAACCCCCGCTTTCTCTCCTCGGTTAATCTGTCTTCCATTAACCAAGTATCGAAAAAATGCTCCATTAATCCTTTGTAATATTGGGTTTTGTTATTAAAACTTTGAATAGTTGCATCTGAAAGCGCAGAATGTAAACCCTTCCATAAATTTCATTATAACCATCATGGAAATAATTTCAACCACTTTTTTAAATTATCGAAAAATATTTTATTCGAAGGAGAAGTGATTATGGAATTAAATTTCATAAAAAAGAACCAAAACCAGTAGCTGGTTCAGGTCCTTTTAATATAATGACGGATGTTCTCCCCATTAAACTAAGAAATCAGTTTCCAATTCTCAAAGCATTCCCCTTATTCTGCAACACATTGAGAATACTCAACGCAGCAAGCAGGCTCGTTTTCGGATTGCTCGGCATCGGGTTATTTTCGATATGCAGCTGCATCCTTCCGAAATCCCCTTCCGCTTCGATGGTATGAGTATTCCTTAAAGCGGCAGGGTCGACGATGACGCGCACCTTTGTTTTCTCGATGCCGATACCGGCAATTGCAAGCGCCAACGCGACATTGAGATTCTTCGGAAACTTTTCGACAGCTTCATCTGCAGTGCCATCGAAAAGCACTGCTTCTTTATCCGTTTCCATCCCGAGCGATGCGGGTGATTTTCGGGTGGTGATCTGCACATGCCTCAACCCGCCCAGCGCTTTCGCCGATTGCAAGATGTCCAACCCGCCAATCGCACCGGATGGCAAGAAAACTTGTGTGCCTTGAAATTCTGCCAAAGTCTTCACCTCATACATGAAAGCAATATCTTTAAACACGCCGATGCTGCTGACGATGAGGTCCTTTTTGTGGGCAATGACATCTTTCAAAAAAAGACCTGCCGCCTCGACCGTGACTGCCTCCACCACAATGTCGATGGGCATTTTCAAAAACTCCTGCAAATCTGTAAAAAACTCAAAATCAAATTGCTTCTTCAACCGTTCTCCCGCTTCCCGGTTGCGCCCGAAAACGGCAGTGACTCGCCCATTCGCCATATGATTCGCGTTCACCTGCTCCAACAAATACGATGCGATGTTGCCAGTTCCGATAATCCCGATGTTCATAATCTCCCGCCTCACTTCTTCGAATGAAATTTACTTTTTTATGTATATTACACTTTACCCTTAAATCAGAAAACGCCACCATCAAATTCAGTAAATTCCGATGTTGGCGTCTCTTAGGTGTTTGATTGGATAACAAATCTGGATGCGCTCCTCCAAATATTTTATAATAGAACAAACAACGCCAATAAACAGGAGGCAAATCCGTATGAATGACAAAAAAGATGTCTTAGATCCCGGTCCATTCTTTCACGGAACAAAAGCACAACTAACGATCGGCAGTTTGTTGGAAGCGCAAAACCCTTCCAATTTTCAAGACAAGAAATCCAATTACATCTATTTCACGGCCAGCTTGGAAGCAGCCAAATGGGGAGCTGAACTGGCTTCATCCGATTCAAAAGAACGAATTTACATTGTCGAACCGACGGGTGATTTCGAGGATGATCCCAACTTAACCGATAAACGATTTCCAGGTAATCCAACACGCTCCTACCGCTCCAAGTCGCCCCTGAAGATCACCGCTGAATTAGGCGCATGGGAAAGGCATTCCGACGAAGAAATCCATCACATGCTTGAATCCATCAAAACGCTGCGGGAACAAGGAAAAGCGGTGATCATTGATTGACCTTCAAAGAATTAAGGCCCTTTCGACATGGAACCATGTCGAAAGGGCCTTATAGATTTCATTTTCGCTCTTGATCGCGCTTCACAATCTTATCGCTCACTTGCTGGCCGCTGAGTGTCACCATCGGCATGCCGCCGCCGGGGTTGACGGTGCCGCCGACGAAATACAGGTTGTCGTAAAGTTCACTTTGTTTTTTATGTTTGAAGCCGCCATTTCTCTTCTTATCGGAGACGGTCCCGTAAATCGCTCCCCGGTCCGATCCGTACGCGCGCTCAATGTCATGCGGCGTCCAGACGTCACGCGTCACGATATTGTCCCGCAACCCATCCATTCCCATGCGTTCGAGCTTGTCCAGGACGATTTCTTCAAACTTCACATAATCCTCCGGCGTAAACGGCTTGTCCTGGATATACGGGATATGCGGCAAGATCTTGATGTTTTCATGTCCTGGAGGTGCTTGGGTGGGATCGGTTTTATTGACATTCACAAGGTAAATCGTCGGATCGTCCGGCAGCTCGTGTTTCTCGAACACTTTCTCCATCTGTTCCTTCAAGTTTTCCGAGAAGAAAAAGTTGTGATGATTCAGTTTAGGATAGGTTTTCTTCACACCAAGGTGCAGCACGAGGCCGGAACTTGACGGTTCATATTTCTTCTCGAGCTTCTCGACAAACGTCTCATCCGCATCCACCAGCTTTTTATAAAACGGAATCACTTCCATGTTCGATACATAATAATCTGCGGTTTTCAATGAACCATTTTCGAGCACAACGCCGCTAATTTTTTTATCTTTATCCGTTTGCGCCCGGACAACGCCCATGCCTGTATGGATTTCGACGCCTTCTTCCCGTGCAAGCCGCGTCAGGCCTTCCGCCAATTTGTGCATGCCGCCCGGCACGTACCAACAGCCTTGTGCATGCTGCATGTAAATCATCATATTCAAAACCGCAGGCGCGCTGTATGGAGAAGAGCCGACGTATTTGACGAAATAGGAAAGCATATCGCGCAAATGCGGGTTGCTGATTCGTTTGGAAATTCCCCCGTACATCGTCGACGTCAAATCAAAGCCGATCAACGTTGACAGAATGCCGTTTTGCGCAACTGCCTCTCTTGGCGACTCAAAACCTTCTTTCAAATAGCTGCGTTCCGTGGTCTTATAGATCCGTCTCGAGTATTTTAATAGCGAAAAATACTCTTTCACATCTCCATGCGACAGCGAAGGATTTTCCCGTTCCATCACGTGCAGGTCATGATACAAGTCCAGCACTGTGCCATCCGGAAAGAATGAACGCCATTCCCGCTCCAGTCGCTGCATCGGCACATAATCAGCCATCCGCTTGCCGCTGCCAACGAATAGTTTATCGAAAATATGAGGCATCGTTAAAATGGATGGACCAAGGTCGAAGCCGAAACCGTCCTGTTCTAAGCGATTCACTTTCCCTCCGAGATGATCGTTCTTTTCATATAAAGAAACCGCGTAGCCTTTTTGCGCAAGAGAAATAGCCGCAGACAAGCCTCCGAGGCCCCCCCCGATTACAATTACGGATTTATTAGCATTCATCATATATGTACCGCCCTTCTTTCCCAAAAGTCTATTGCTATTCCCTCACTCATCGAAATATCCTACACTGAACTTTCTTCAGAACATGGCCATAATCCTTCTTTTTCACTCCATTGGAGCTATCAAACATCTTTCTAATATAGTTTTTGTATAATTATTATACACTTTATTTCAGGAAAGTGGAATTGTTCAACCCCTTGCATTTCACTTACTGCATGATGCGTTTTCCCATTACAAAAGCCGTCCAGTAAATGGACGGCCGCTTAACATATTCACTTGGATTCACGCTTCGCCAGGCTTGGCCTCAGACGCTAAGTCCACTTTTGCAGATTTCTCCTGAACAGTCGGCTTTTTCGACCAAATGGTGGCGAGGATCGGTCCTGAAATATTGTGCCAAATTGCCGCCCAGACACTTGGAAGTGCTGCGAGCGGGCTGAAATGGGCCGTTGCCAGTGCGACCCCTAATCCGGAATTCTGCATGCCGACCTCAAGCGAGATGGCACGGCGGTCCGTTTCGTTTAGCCCCATTGCCATCGCCGTCAAATAACCGAGCACTAAGCCGAAGCTGTTATGCAAGAAGACAGCCAGGAAGACGATCAACCCTGAACTGATGACGTTTTGCGCATTGGCTGCTGTGACAGCCGACACGATGATCAGGATGGCGGCAACGGAAATGAGCGGCACGACGGAAATGCTTTTCGCGACCACTGTCGGGAAAATCCGAGAAACCAAAATGCCGAGTGCAATCGGGATGATGATCACTTGGATAATTGACATAAACATCGACACCGGATTGATCGGAAGCCATTGTCCCGCTAGCATCAACAAGATCAAAGGCGTCATGATTGGCGCCATCAAAGTGGATAACGAAGTCATCGCAACAGATAGTGCCAAGTTTCCTTTTGCCAGATAAACCATGACATTTGATGCTGTCCCCCCGGGAACGCAACCTAAGAGAACAAGACCTGCTGCGAGTTCAGGTGGAAGTTTCAGCAAATAGGCAATGGCAAATGCAGCAAGCGGCATAACCAAAAATTGCGTGGAAACTCCGACGATGACCGGCAGCGGACTTTTAATGATAATTTTAAAATCTACCGGCTTTAGCGTCAAACCCATCCCGAACATGACGACACCAAGAAGAATCGTAATATACGCCCCGAATCCGACAAATGCTTCCGGCAGGAAAAACGCCAGCAGCGCAGCCAAGATAACCCAGACGGCAAAATATTTTCCAGCAATTGAGCTTATTGACTGCAGTGATTTCATTAGATCCTCTCCTTCGTTTCCACCTTGATGTTTTTGCCAGGATTCAATAAATTGTCAGGGTCTAGTGCCCATTTGATCCTTTCCATGACTTCCAGCGCAGCTCCATGTTCCTGCTGCTGATACTTTTGTTTGCCGATGCCGACCCCGTGTTCGCCGGTGCACGTGCCGCCCCGCTGGAGTGCGTATAACACAATGCGTTCATTGAATTCCTGGGCTCTTGCCACTTCTTCCGGGTTCGTCATATCCATCATGACGAGCGCATGAAAGTTGCCGTCTCCGACATGGCCAACAATTCCTCCTGGCAAATCGAGTGCCATCAGATTTTCCCGTGCATGTTCAACCGCTCCTGCCAGCTCGGAAATCGGCAGGCAAACATCCGTCACCATCATTTTTTTGCCGGCATACCCGTGGATATAAGCATAAGCCAACGTATGGCGTGCTTCCCATAGGCGGTTGCGCGCTGCGGTGTCGGTTTCGAATGCCAGCTCTTCGCAAGCATGGCCGCTTACGATTTCCTGCATGAATTCAACATCCTGCTGAAGTCCGGCTTCATTGCCGTGGAACTCCAAAAACAGCGTTGGCTTCTCCAAGTAATCGGTCTCATTGTATTGGTTGACTTGCCTCATCGATTGCTCATCCAC
>DATHVY010000006.1:0-3295 GCA_035461045.1 Planococcus sp. (in: firmicutes) | reverse complement strand
CGTCGCCTTATCGGTATTTGGAGCTGGAGCATATCATACCTTTATTGACGCAACCGTATAAACCAACATCCGAAAGCTATCGGCGATATTGCGAAGAACCGCCGCCCGAATGAATTGTGTGGGTGACTGTCACCATCAGCTCCATCAGCTGTCACCATCAGCTCAGAGGGGAGGTGTATATCTCTCTGGAGCTGATTCAATAGACGCATTTTTCTCGACGAAACGTAAAGAAACCATTTAATTACAAAAAAATTTTCATATGGAAATTAGCGATAGCGTCTGTTTGTCAGCTGCCGCTTTCGCGCTGACCCCTGCACCCCTCACAAGCCTCTCCCCCCGCACATTCACACCCCTTCAACCCCTTCCGCTAAACACAAAAACCCACATTGTTCATAAAAAATATTAAGAATACGTTTGCAATATTGAAAATATATGGTAAATTTATAGTGTTATGCAATTAGGAATAATTGCGCAATTCTAAACCATTAAAAGGGGGAAATACATTGAAGAAGTTTAAAACAGCGTTAGTTGCGATGTTAGTCGTAATGATGACGCTAAGTTCTGCTGTCTTCGGTTTGACCGGCGTATCCGCTGCGACGACCAAGTCGTTATCAGACCTTCCGACATTGCAGGCTGAAAAGCCGGCTAACAAAGTTCCGGAAAAATACGTGAGTCCGGAAGACCCAGCCAAAACGGTCCGAATCATTGTGGAACTTGAAAAAGCTCCAACAATCGAAACGGCAACTCAAAAAGGGGTTCTTTACAAAGACCTTCCTGAGTCAGAAAAAGCAAATCTGGAAGCAGCTGTAGAATCTGATCAGGCGACAATCCAGTCGGCTGTCAAAAAAGCTGCGCCAAGCGTTACATATCTCGAAAACTTTACAACTGTTTTCAACGGATTCTCCGCTGAAGTCGCAGCTGGACAAGTTGAGCAAATCGCAAAACTTGCAGGCGTCAAAAAAGTATACGAAGCGACAGAATACACGCGTCCTTCTGTGCAGCCTGAGATGAAATACTCGAAAGAATTGGTTCAGGCGCAACAAGCCTGGGGCGAATACGGCTATAAAGGTGAAGGAATGGTTATCGGCGTCATCGACACTGGTATCGATCCTTCCCACAAAGATATGGTTTTGACTGATGACTCCACTGGAGAAATCACGAAAGCGAAAGTGGATAAACATCTTGCTGACAAGTCCATCGACAACGGTGAATACTTCACAGCAAAAGTTCCTTTCGGCTGGAACTACATGGATGATAACAACGAAATCCTTGACCTTGGACCGGAAGCTTCTATGCACGGTATGCACGTATCAGGTACTGTCGGAGCTAACGGTGACGAGGAAGCTGCAAACCCGGGCCTTAAAGGTGTAGCTCCTGAAGCGCAGATTTTAGGTTTGAAAGTTTTCGGTAACGATCCGCAATTCGCTTCAACTTACGGCGATATCTACGTAAAAGCAATTGATGATTCCATCAAACTTGGCGCAGATGTCATCAATATGTCTCTTGGCTCCGTTTCAGGTTTCGTTGATTCAACCAATCCTGAGCAAATGTCAGTGGAACGTTCAACTGACAACGGAATTCTTGTGGCAATCTCTGCCGGCAACTCAGATATGTTCGGATCGGGCACGTGGTATCCGTATGCTGAGAACCAGGATTACGGTTTGACTGGTGCACCAAGTGTATCTAAAGATTCATTCGGTGTAGCATCATTTGAAAACGATATCATTACCGGCCTTAGCTTCAACTACCATGTAAATGGTGTAAAAGCAGGACAGGCAATGTATCTTCTTGCTAATGACGCAGATCCGCGTGACCTGCCAAACGCAACTTATGACGTTGAACATGCCGGTCTTGGTAACCCGGAAGATTTTGCAGGAAAAGACTTTACTGGTAAATTTGCACTCGTTTCACGTGGAGCGATCAATTTCACAGCTAAAGGCTTGAATGCACAGGCAGCTGGTGCTGTTGGCGTAATCATCTACAACAACACATCAGGAACAATCAGCATGCAATCTGATCCTGCCATCAAAATTCCTTATATGTCCGCATTGCAGGAAGACGGATTGGCAATGAAACAACAAATCGACTTAGGCAACACAGTTTCCATTTCATTTGAAGGAGACTATATCGAAACACAAAATCCGGCTGCAGGTGAAATGAGTGATTTCACTTCATGGGGGCCAACACCGAACCTTGATTTCAAACCTGAAATCACTGCTCCGGGCGGAAACATCTTCTCTACATTAAATGACGATCAGTACGGCCTGATGAGCGGAACGTCTATGGCGGCTCCACACGTAGCAGGTGGTACGGCGTTGGTATTCCAGCGTGTTGACGCGGAATTCGGATTGACTGGCGCTGAGCGCGTTCAATTCGCGAAAAACCTGATGATGAACACAGCGAAAACTGTGGAACTGTCTGACGGTGAATTTGTATCACCACGCCGCCAAGGTGCTGGTTTGATGCAATTGCACGATGCACTTACAACTGATGTAATGGTTACAAACGCTGCAACTGGAGAAGCGAAAGTCGCTTTGAAAGAAATCAGCAACGATCAATACTCGTTCACTTTGACAGCGCAGAACTTCTCTGATGAAGCGGCTGAATTCGCTGTTGACGTAAACGTGCAAGTAGACGCACCAATTAACGCGGGCGGCTACTATGTAACAATTCCGAATAACCCTGCTTATGGGTCTATGAATATTTCAGAAGACGCTTCAATCGCGGCACCAGCAACTGTAACAGTTCCGGCTAACGGCACTGTACAGATTCCGGTTACTGTTGATATCTCTGATATCAGCGCTGATCTTGCTGCTTTTTACGAAAACGGATTCTTCGTTGACGGATTTGTCACTTTGACTGACGCAAACGAAGATGTTACGGGCAACACTTCTCTGGTTGTTCCTTACTTCGGCTTTAACGGCGGATGGGACGATGCAAGCATCTTTGATTACTTTGCTTGGGAAGGCATGACTTATTACGGAGAGACGCATCTTGCGGATGGAGATGGCAACGTCCTTAACGGCGGAACGCATCTTAATGATTACGATACTGCGAAATTCGCGTTCTCACCAAATGGTGACGGATCAGTTGATTCGGTAATTCCTGTTTATTCATTAATGCGCAACGCGAAGGAGTTCGAAGTGAACATCCTGAACGCGGCGGGTACGAAGATCCGTACAATCCGTACGGCTAAGGAATTGACGAAACATTATTCCGGAACAAACCCTGCCACATTCAACAGCAACTTTGCCTGGGATGGTAAAGCCAATGGCAAAACGGTTGCTGATGGCGA
>DATHVY010000005.1:0-9895 GCA_035461045.1 Planococcus sp. (in: firmicutes) | reverse complement strand
TTAAATCGATTCCCCATACGAGTGGCAGGAAGTACAGCACTGCCAGTGTCGTAAAGAAAATACCGAAAATATTCAACGCAAAACCGGTTTTCGCCATATCCGGAATCCTCAGATACCCTGATCCGAAAACCACCGCGTTTGGCGGGGTTGCAACAGGCAGCATAAAGGCGCATGAAGCCGCCACTGCTGCAGTTACCATCAAGGCATAAGGGTGGATGCCGAGAGCCAGCGCCAGAGATGCCATAATCGGGAACATCATCGAGGCCGTTGCTGTATTTGATGTGATTTCTGTCAGGAACAGAACCAGTGCAGCCACAACCATGACAATGATAATTATGTTCACGCCTTGAAGTCCGATCAATTGCCCACCGATCCATTCCGATAATCCGGAAGTCGTAAATCCGGCAGCAATGGCAAGACCGCCACCGAATAACAGCAAAATGCCCCAAGGCAATTTGACAGCCGTTGCCCAATCCAATAGATTGTCACCTTTTCGGTTTTTAGAAGGGATGACGAACAAAATCATCGCAGCAATCAAACCGACCATGGCATCCGATAAAGCCGGCAAAAATTGTGTCAGCAGGAAGCTGCGTGTAATCCACGCAAATGCTGCGAAGATGAAGACTGTGAATACGACCTTTTCTTCATAAGAAGCCATACCTAAACTCTGCTTCTGTTCACGAATCACTGCATTGCCACCAGGCAATTGTTTTAATTTCTGAGGATATGCCACTTTCACCAGATAAATCCAGGCAATGGCGATAAACGTCCACGCAAGTGGAACCCCGAACAGCATCCATTGCGCAAATGTGATTTCAATGCCGTAAATTTCGTTGACCGCACCGGCCAATAATGTATTCGGCGGGGTACCGATCAATGTCGCCAGGCCACCAAGCGAAGCCGAATAAGCAATCCCGAGCATAAGTGCTTTCCCGAAACCAAAATTCTCTTTTGACGTGTCGATCGACTCGTCATCTTTTAACGCATCCGACACTTGATAGATGATTGCCAAACCGATTGGCACCATCATCATCGCTGTTGCCGTATTGGAGATCCACATGGATAAGAAACCAGTGGCGATCATAAATCCAAGAATAATCCGCTCTGTATTTGACCCGATCAACGAAATGATGGTCAGTGCGATTCTTTTATGTAAGTTCCATTTTTCCATTGTCAGAGCGATCATGAAACCACCCATGAAGAGAAAAATGATTTCGTTTCCGTAAGCGGATGTCGTAGCTCCCATTTCCAGTCCGTTCGTTAGCGGGAACAAGATAATCGGCAACAACGAAGTGGCCGGAATCGGAATCGCTTCGGTGATCCACCAAACCGCAATCCATATCGTACTGGCCAAAATCCCTTTTGCTTCCGGTGACAAACCTTCCGGATTGACGAACATCAACGTCAATGCAAAAAGCAGCGGCCCTAAAAACAAACCGATCAATTGCACATTATTGTAGCTTCTGTTTTTCTTCCGTTCATCGTACGTTCCGGCATCTTCTGCACGGTCCCGCTCATCTATCCGTCCATTCTGCTGAGGAGAACCCGAGCCGGGTTTAACAAAAAGGCGGAAAGCGTCTTTTATTTCATCATTTTTATCCCATAGCCAATTCCAAGTAGATGCAATCATGACTTCCCTCCATTTCCTAAAATAAAAGAATTGTGTAAAAATTCACCTTTTTTATTGTAACCGCTTCACCTAAACCTCACAAGCAAACACCCTTAAAATACACGGCACCTTTCATGAGCACCATCGGATTATTTAATAAAGGCATCCGGGATGGACATCAAATCGATTCCCCACGCGAGGGGCAGGAAGTATAACACTGCCAGTGCCGTAAAAAAAACACCGAAAACATTCAACGCAAAACCCGCTTTCGCCATATCCGGAATCCTCAAATAATCTGATCCGAAAACCACCGCGTTTGGCGGGGTTGCGACAGGCAGCATAAAGGCGCATGAAGCCGCTACAGCAGCTGTCACCATCAAGGCATAAGGGTGAAAGCCTAAAGCCAATGCCAGAGAGGCCATGATCGGGAACATCATCGAGGCTGTTGCTGTATTCGATGTGATTTCTGTCAGGAACAGAACCAGTGCAGCAACAACCAGGACGAGGACGGTCAAGCTGACTCCTTGAAGTCCAGTCAATTGCCCACCGATCCATTCCGATAATCCGGACGTCGTAAATCCGGCAGCAATGGCGAGGCCTCCACCGAATAGCAGCAAAATGCCCCAAGGCAATTTGACGGCCGTTGCCCAATCCAACAGGTTGTCACCTTTCCGGTTTTTGGAAGGGATGATGAACAAAATCATCGCCGCGATCAAACCGACCATGGCATCCGATAAAGCCGGCAAAAACTGCGCGAGCAGGAAGCTTTGTGTTATCCATGCAAATGCTGTGAAGATGAAGACTGTGAATACGACCTTTTCCTCATAGGAAGCCTTGCCTAAAATCTGCTTCTGTTCACGGATCACTGCATTGCCACCCGGCAATTGCTTTAACTTTTGAGGATACGCCACTTTCACCAGATAAACCCAGGCAATGGTGATAAATGTCCACGCGAATGGAACCCCAAACAGCATCCATTGGGCAAACGTAATTTCAATGCCGTAAATTTCGCTGACCGCTCCAGCTAATAGCACATTCGGTGGGGTCCCGATCAATGTCGCCAGACCCCCAAGCGAAGCCGAATAAGCAATTCCGAGCATCAGGGCTTTCCCGAAACTGAAATTCTCTTTTGATGTGTCGATCGACGAATCGTCTTTCAACGCTTCTGCCACCTGATAGATGATTGCCAGTCCGATCGGCACCATCACCATCGCTGTTGCGGCGTTGGAAATCCACATCGACAGAAATCCAGTGGCGATCATAAAGCCGAGAATGATCCGTTCTGTATTCGTTCCGATCAACGAAATGATGGTCATGGCAACTCTTCTATGTAAATTCCACTTTTCCATCGTCAAAGCGATCATAAAACCACCCACGAAGAGGAAAATGATCTCGTTCCCATAAGCGGATGTTGTAGCCACGATTCCAAGGCCGTTAGAAAGCGGAAACAAGAGGATCGGCAGCAACGAAGTGGCCGGAATCGGAATCGCTTCGGTGATCCACCAGACCGCAATCCATATTGTACTGGCCATAATCCCTTTCGCTTCGGGCGACAAACCTTCCGGATTGATGAACAGCAACGTTAACACAAATAACAGCGGCCCTAAAAACAAACCGATCAATTGCGCAGTGTTGTAGCTTCTAGTCTTCTTCTTTCCGTTATTGGGTCCCGCAAGCTCATCTATCCGCCCACCCAGCTGCTGTGCACCCGAACCGGGTTTTATAAAAAGATGGAATGCATCCTTAACTTCATCGTGTTTTTTCCACAACCAAGACCAGGTCGATGCAATCATATCATTCCTCCATTTGCCAGAAAAAGTTATGTGAAAATTAACTTTTTTCAATTGTACCCGCTTCCTAGTTTCCTCACAAGCAAACTTCCATAAATAAAAAAGTGCCTTACGCAGGCACTTTCAAATTTGTTGAGTTATTCCTTATGCGATTCCCTGATTGGATTTCGTTCATCCCCGATTCCTTTGTTGCTGTGGGCACCTTTTTTCTGCATTTTCTCGCCGTCTTCCCTCGACTCTTGTTGGATTCCTTCAAATTCTTCGCGATGCCTGCGGCTTCCACCGCTTCCCTGATTCTGGTCTCTCGAAAATTCCTCTTTAGACATGGATTCCCCTCCTTTCATCCAGCTGATTATTATTTGTTTTCCCTGAGAAATGGAAGCAAAACGTGTTTTTTCGTTATTCAAAGTACACGCTGAAAGCTTCGTATCCAAAATAAACCGAAAGAAGGGATAGCATTGCCAAAAACCCGTATTCCGCAACCCCTCCCGTTCTTACAGTAACTGGAAATCGAACCGCTAAATTCATCGGAAACAGCAATTTGATGCCATTTTTTGTGGCCATATCCAAGACGCAATGACTAGCCATCCCAACGACGATTCCAACTGTGATGGCTTCATTGACATTCATACTTATCAATAAAAAAGCAGTGATAAAAAGGAAAAGCAGGCTGTGCGTAAAAGACCGGTGGCCAAAAAGGACATTGATTCCCTTGGAAAGAGCCGGCATTGATCTGCCGATTTTGCTTCCTCCATGGCAGATATCCGGTATTAATGATCCGACGACTCCTGCCCCCATCATAAGTAAGGGGTCATAATTTGTTAGCTGCGCAAAAGCCAGGCTTGCGGCGATACCGCCTGTGATATGTGTTTTTCCTGTCATGCAGTGGACTCCTTTTTTAACATCTCCTCTTTTATTGTACTAAAAATCGGGTATGCTGTTGATAAGAGCTTGAGTAAAGGAGCAAAACCTATGGGAATCCACACATTTTTCACCTCATTAAACGATCTGGAGCGAATTATCCGTGCTCCGGGCAGATTTAAATTCGAAGAACACAATGTCGCGGCTCATTCCTGGAAAGTCAGCCAGTACGCGATGTTTTTTGCGACTATCGAAGAAAGAGCCGGCAAAGCGATCGACTGGAAGTCGCTTTATGAAAAAACGATCAATCACGATTTTGCCGAGGTTTTTATCGGAGACATTAAAACACCGGTCAAACATTCTTCGCCGGAACTGAAAGAAATGATTGCAAAGGTTGAAGAAGGCATGATGGAGAAGTTTATTCTACGCGAGATTCCACAGGAATTTCAAGGAGTTTTCTTTGACCGCATGAAAGAGGGAAAAGACGAATCGACGGAAGGGCGGCTGCTGGAAATGGCGGATAAGCTTGACCAATTCTATGAATCTTTCGCTGAGTTGAAAAGAGGCAATGCAGATCCGGAGTTCGTCAAGATGTATCGGATTGCCTTGAAAAAACTAATAAATATTCCGCTAGAAGCAAGCGTCTCTTATTTTATTGAAACCATTCTGCATGATGTCATTACCGAAGAGACCGTGATTGATGTGAAAGAAATCACCCGCCAGGTCCTTGAAAAGCAATCGCGGCGATAAGTCATGATGATCCCGTTGACCTTTTATCCCCCCTCACTTACAATGAGAACAAACGTTCTTATTTTGAAGGAGGGGTTTTTGATGAAAATTAACAGAGATATGAAAGTGATAGGCGAAATTAAAGATCGTGGACGCATCAAATGGACGGCGATGATGCTTCCGGAACATATTCAAATGCTTCGGGAACTTCAAAAAGAAGACAGATACAAGACCAAGCCCATATTGGATGAATTTGACTTGGAAATGATCCAGGAAGAAATCCAGCTCGCTTTTAAGCGCCAGTGCAATGTGGAAATCCGCACTTGGGAAAACGGTCGACAAAGCTCTACCGGAACCATAATAGAAATCGACTTGACTTCCCAAATTCTTTTGCTCGATACCGGAATCCAGACAAAACGCATAGCCTTCAGCATTATCGTTGGCGTAAAAGTAATCGAGTGAATTCACTGCCCAATTGTTTGTACAGAAAGTTCTTCTTCTCTGAATTCCCTTAAAAGGGTTAATCCCTAGCCGAACGGGGCATATAAAGAATAAATTGTTTTAAGAAGGAGATTGAGTCTATGAGCAAAATGAAGTCCTATGCAAAAGAATTGGGCGCGGAATTTAAAAAAGACAATGCGACGACGCTAGCCGCCGCTCAGGCTTATTATTATTTATTAGCAATTGTGCCGTTATTGATTCTTTTATTGTCGATTTTGCCCTACTTACAGCTTGACCCGGATCGGGCCATTGAATTTATCGGCACCATTTTACCCGGTGAAGTAGCTTCCATTTTTGAAGACACCATCGTCAGTGTCGTCACTACACCACAGGGCGGTCTCCTGACATTCGGTATCATCGGTACGCTTTGGTCAGCATCCAATGCGATGATGGCTTTCATCGGTGCTACAAACCAGGCATATAATGTGGAAGAAACACGATCTTTCTTCAAAACGAGAGGAATGGCGATCCTGTTGACACTTTTCATGTTGGTAGCTGTGATTATCGCACTTGTACTTCCTATCTTCGGAGGGACAATCATTGATATGATCGGCAATTTCCTGAATTTACCTCAACAGATGGAGATTATTTTCCAAGTCGCTCGCTGGGCTATCTCGATCGCTGTAATGAGTGTGGTTCTGGCATGCCTTTATAAATTTGCACCTAACAAAGACTTTCCTTTCAAAGAAGTATGGATCGGAGCTTTGATCGCTACCGTCCTATGGCAGCTGGTTTCATTCGGCTTCTCGATTTACATCTCCAACTTCGGTAACTTTAACGCGACATACGGAAGTCTTGGGGGACTCATCATTCTGATGTTATGGTTCTTCCTGACAGGTCTGATTCTTGTTATAGGCGCTGAAATCAACGCTATGATCCACCGACGCAAAAACACCAAGAACGCACCAGCACAGGTTTACGAAGACTAATCCTAAAAACCCCGCATTGACGCAAAGTCAATGCGGGGTTTTCTTTATGGTCACAGCCGCTCGTGGCGATCCAGAAGAACCAAGCTTTCGCCTTCAAGTTCGTGGCATGTTCCGCAAAAAATTCCGATAGGCAAAGCCTGCAACTTCTTCTTCTGTGTAATGCTTTTGCAGTTCATTAATCAGGTTCTGAAATTCTCCGGCATGATCCAATTGTTCCACATGAAACGTAATTCCGTCGAAATCAGAACCGATTCCAACTTGATTCACCCCGCCCAATGAACATAAATGATCAATATGCCCGATGAGATCCGGAATGGACGCTTGGTTGCTGTCTTTATTGATAAAAGCCGGACAAAAAACTGCGTTGACCATGCCATTCTTATCAAACATGGCGCGAATTTGGGCATCATCCAAGTTGCGCGGATGGTCGCAAAGCGCCCGGGCATTGGAATGGCTCGCAATGGGATATTGTGCAAGTTCCAGTACGTCCCAAAAAGCCTTCTCGGATAAATGCGAAACGTCGGTGAATATCTTGTGCTCATTGTTGAGCCTGACCACTTCCTTGCCAAGCAGTGTCAGTCCCCCTCCTCTGGGCTCTCCCGCGCCATCCGCACAAAGATTGGCGTTGTTCCAAGTCAACCCGATGGATAACACTCCCGAGCGGTAAAGGCTGTGCAGTTTCGTTAAATCATTGCCGAATGCATCGGCACCTTCCAGTGTCAGCACCGCACCAATTTCGTGCTCTTCGAGCGCTTCAATATCAGACCACTGCTTAATATGGCGCATGGCAGGATTTTTGCCGATAATTTCCCGATGGAAGAGATCCACCTGCTCCAGGGCATGCTGCCATTTTTCATCAGACGGAATTTCCGGATAAATAAAAATCGCAAAAAACTGGACCTTTACTTCACCTCTTTGCAGTCGCTCAAAATTTGTATCGAGTGCTTCCGAATTTGTATAATTCAATGGCTGGCCATTAAAAAGAGCTTGTCTCTTGGCCATTTGCAACTTTAACAAGGCATCACAATGAGTGTCGATAATCTTCATGCGATCACCCCTTTCTTTGAACAGGCTCCTACAAAGCCTTCAAAGATTTTTTGAGAAGATGGATCCGAGGCTTCTGCCATGTTCTCCGGATGCCATTGCAACCCGAGAACAAACGAATGCTCCCTGCTTTCAATTGCTTCGACCACACCATCACTGGCTGTTCCGCTTACCATGAAAGAATCCGGTACACGGCGATTTGCCTGATGATGACGGCTGTTCACTTTGAACCGCTCCCTTCCTGCCAACTTGTGCAAAAGTGAACCAGCAGGGACATCAACAAAATGCGAACCGTGGGAATTTGGTGCCAACTGCTGGTGTTGCAGTAAATCACCTTTCTTTTGTGTATAGATATCTTGATACATGTCTCCGCCTGCAGCGATATTTAAAATTTGGGCACCACGGCAGACCGCTAAAATCGGCTTGTCCAACTCCAGCATCCTCTTGATCAATGCCAGTTCAAATTGATCTCTTTCGGGAATAATGACACCGAGATTTGGGTGAGGCTCTTCTCCAAACAAAGTGGGATCGATATCGTATCCACCCGATGCGTATAACCCGTCCATCCGCTGTGCTAGTTGCTCGATGTCCGCTTCCTCCCTCAAATACGGCAACATGATCGGCAGACCGCCAGCATTGGAAATCGCTTGTATATTCGCTTCCCCGATTGCGTATGATTTTGCACCTAACTCCATTGATGATGTAATTCCGATAATTGGTTTCATGCCATACCTCCTGTGTCCAGTTTAATTTGTTTCAGGTTTCTTTTCGTTTGTAACCTGCTATCGTATTGGCAATCGAATCTTCCAATGATTTATTTTCAGTCAGATCGTTGTTTACAATCACCGAAAAAATCATTCTTTCCCCATCCCTCGTTGTAGCATAGCCTGCCAAAGAAGAAGCGGTAGCCAAAGTGCCCGTTTTCGCAAAAACATTGCCTTTCGCAAACCCTTCATTCATCCTGTTCCGCAGCGTTCCGCCAATCATTCTTTCCTCCACCCCGGCAACCGGTAAGGCTGTAAGGAATGGCTCAAACCAAGAAGACTGCTGGGCAACATACAATAATTGCGTAATCTCATTGGCGGGGATTAAGTTGACATGGGACATCCCCGACCCATCTTTGAATTGCATCGTTTTCGTGTTGACTCCCAGCCTGGAACTGGTTTCCTCGATGACGGCAAGCCCTGCATCCCAGGTGCCCTCCTGGCGTAAAACTTTCCCCATTTCTTTCGTAAGAATTTCACCAATTCCATTATTGCTCAGTTTCATGAATGGAATGAGCAGTTCACTCAAACGAATGGATTTTCTCTCTGCCAATAAAACCCTTTCATCAGAAGCTTGGCTCTGCTTTAATTCAAATTTTTCAGATGTTTGAATCCCCGCATTCAATAAAGCTTTATTAAATACTCGTAAGGCGTGCATTGTGGGATCAGATACAGCAACCCACTGCGAGATCCTCTCCTCTTCAAGCGGCATCCCGCCATCAATAACGATTTCATTCGCACTCCGGCGGCGAGTGATGCTCAAGGTGTTTGGGCTGCTTGCTGATACGGTGATGGAATTATTCATGATGCTCACGTGATCCGTTTCAGGAGTGACTGAAACTTTCGTTCCGCTTCCCTCTTCCGTGCCGGTGCTAATCTCCACCAAAACTGATCCCGTATCATAGTCTTTACTCGGAGAGGCAGTGAGTGCTGAGACTTCAGCTGCGTAATAATGGACTTCATCGGGATGAGTAATGCCAGAGGATAGACGTACATCGTCATACCACGAATCATCACCGATTAAATTCCCTGTTATTCTATGTATTTTCAGTGCCGCCAAGCGAGCAGCGAGCAATCCAAAATCTTCTTCCAAAAGGGTGGGGTCCCCTTTTCCCACCAAGTATAAGTTTCCATCCAAAACCCCTTCAACAATCTTGCCATCCATTCGCAGCTCGGTTGAAAACCGATACTCCTGTCCCAAGTTTTCAAGTGCAGCCGCCGCAGTGAAAAGCTTCATATTTGATGCCGGTTTAAGCCTTATGTCTCCGAACTCCTCAAAGACTATTTCACCAGTTTCAGCTTCACGGACGCTTACTCCGATAATTGTTCCCTCAATCCTTTTATCATCCAGGGTTTCTTTCAGCACTTTTGATAGCATCTCTCTACAACCACCTAATTCCTAGTCGATTTGCCAAAACTAAGTATAAAAAAATTATATCATAATACTCAGACAGTTTGGAGGCTCCGTATTTTCGGCAAAAAAAAGAAAGCTTTTCAGCCTTCCTGTAAGCCACTGATGGTTCACGCTCATAATACTGCTGTCGGGAATAAAGAATATTTCTTTCCGGGATGCTGAATCTGCAGGCGATCTCCTTTTCCAAATAAGTTATCCCGCAACGATGTTCCAGTATATTCTGTTCGCACTAACCCGCGCTCCTGCAAAATTGG
>DATHVY010000004.1:0-4593 GCA_035461045.1 Planococcus sp. (in: firmicutes) | reverse complement strand
ACTATGAAAAAACCTCGTTCCCAATAACAGGAACGAGGTTTTTTCAGGCAAACACGACTTCTTTTTCTTTATTCACAGGTGCTTCCGGTGAAGCTGTATGATTCATGCTTCCCAACAAATCACAAGGGCGTCCGATCAGATCGATTTTGCCGTCCTTAATTTTAACGATACGGTCGGCTAATGCGTAAGCATCGTTTTCATCATGGGTTACAAATATCGAAGTAATGTCAGCTTTCTTTAGGATACCCCGTAAATCCTGGCGTATCTTAATCTGAAGTTCTGCATCCAGATTGCTGAAAGGTTCATCCAATAGGATCAGATGGGGATTCGGAGCAATGGCGCGCGCAATCGCTACACGCTGCTGCTGTCCACCGCTGAGTTGATGTGGGTAGCGCTTTTCAAATTTCTCCAGTTCAACAAGTTCCAGGACTTCTTTCAAGCGTTTTTTCTTTTCCGCTTTTTTCATGCGGAACAAGCCGAAAAGAATATTTTGCCCCACCGTCATATGTGGAAAAAGAGCATAATCCTGAAAAACCATGCCGATGCCCCTTTTTTCAGGCTGAATAAAGGTTTTGCCGTCAAAAACCACCTGATCTTCTATCGCCAACCTGCCTTGTGATGGTTTTTCAAGCCCTGCCAGAAGACGGAGAAGCGTACTTTTTCCACTCCCACTTCTGCCAAGGATTGAAATAACCTCCCCTTTTTCAATTTTCATCGAAAAATGATCCAGCACGGTTGATTTTGTATTCGGATAGGAAAAACAAACATCTTCTATTGAAATGAACAAATCAATCAGACTCCTTTTCCAGAAACTTGTAGAAAATCATAATGGCCAGGGCACTAACACCAACAATTAATAATGAAGCTTGCGAGGCTTCCATAATCTTTTCATCACTCGCATATTGGAAAGCTTTGGTTGAAAGCGTATCAAAATTGAATGGTCGTAGGATCAACGTCAGCGGAATCTCTTTTAAAACGTCGATAAACACGAGGATGAATCCGCTGATAATCGCGCCTTTGAGCATCGGAAAGTCCACTTTCCAAAACGTCTTGGTCAAACCATAACCCAGAAGCCGCGAGGCATCCCTGAAATCCGTCCCGATTTTATCATAACCGGACTCTATTGAATTATAACCGATTGCAAAGAATCGGATGATATATGCAGTGATGAGCATGATGATGCTGACACTTAAAACCAAGGTCTGATTCAAGCCAAGCCATTGATAGATCGGAACCAGTGTCCGGTCAAGGCCGATAAATGCGGTAACGACCGCGACAGCAATCACAGCCCCAGGAATCGAATACCCGAGTATCGATAACTTCGGCAACAGTTTCATCACCCGCCCATGGACGAGCCGGCTGAAATTCCCGACAATAAGCGCGAAAACTACGATTGCAGTTGCGGCCGCGGCCGCAACTCCAACTGAATTTCTTACATAACTCATGAATTCTCCCATCGGGATTGTACCATAGGTCAGGATTGTCCAGCTAAGCAACTGCGTTATCGGAATGATAAAGCCAAGACTGAAAATGAAAAGAGCAAAACCGGTTGCAGCGGCTGCCTTCCATCCCTTCAACTGAATCAGGGGCAGCGGTCTGACTTTTGTTGTCGAATAACTGTATTGCCGCTTGCCGCGCAGCACTTTTTCAATCAGCAGCACGATAATTACAAACCCCATCAATGACGCAGCCAACTTCATTGAAGTTTCAATATCCCCTAAACCAAACCAAGTTTGGAAAATCGCTGTGGTAAACGTTTGAAGACCATAATATTTCACCACTCCATAATCGTTCAGCACTTCCAAAACGACTAAACTTGCTCCACCGACAATGGCCACTCTTGAAATCGGCAAGACAACTTGGAAAAACGTTTGCAAAGGACTTTTGCCAAGGACTCTTGAGGTTTCAATCAGAGAAGCGGATTGCTGGGATAAGAAAACGCGGGTGATTGCATATACATATGGATAAAGGAACATCGTATAGATGAATATAGCACCCGGCATGTTCATGATATTGAAATAAGCCTGATTCAGCTCCATGCCAAACCCATCTCTCAATGTCGTTTGGACAACACCGGTATAATTGATGATGCCGTGGTAAGTATACGCGCCAATAAAAGGCGGAATAGCCAATGGCAAGATGAGCGCCCATTTGAAAAATCCTCTGAGCGGGAATTGGTACTGGGCGATTAGCCAAGCCAGGCTTAAACCGATCGAGATGGTTAATACGGCGGTTGCACTTATGAGAATAAGCGAAGTGGTGATGAAAGAGCTCAGAACAAATTCTTTCATGTGCTCCCAGTTTTCATTGGTAGGAGTAAAAATCCCGGATACGATGGTGATATTCGGCAAAAACAGCAGAAGCATGATAAGCATCGCTGAGATTGTCCATATATTCACATTTGCAAGCCGTCTTTGCATACTTTCCCACCTCTGTACAATAGCAAGAAATCCCTTACTGCGAATCATCGAAGCAAGGGGTCCCTGTTTTTATAAAATTATTTCCATCCAACTTCGTTGAAAATTAGTATGGATCTTGAATTATGGTTACCTAAAGCTGATAGCGGAATGTCTTGTTCTTTGAATTCTCCCCATGATTGAAGGAGTTCCGTCGCTTCTACATTTGGATTGACTGGATACTCGTAGTTCGCTTCTGCAAAGGTACCTTGTGCTTCGGGAGCTGAAAGAAACTCAATCAAGCTGATGGCATTTTCTTTATTTTTCGACCCATTGACCACGCCAGCGCCGCTGACATTCACGTGCGTTCCATCAGTGTCCTGGTTCGGGAAGAATACGCCCAAGTCCTCTGCAACCTGCACTTCCTGGGAATCTTCGGAATTCAACATTTGGCCTAAGTAATAGGTATTCAT
The DNA here is from genome assembly GCA_035461045.1 of Planococcus sp. (in: firmicutes). Lineage (GTDB taxonomy): Bacteria > Bacillota > Bacilli > Bacillales_A > Planococcaceae > Planococcus. The sequence continues at coordinate 1,724 of DATHVY010000004.1, read as the reverse complement.
GATGGCCACATCACCGATACCGGATGCAATGCCTTTCGCCTGGTCACGATCTCCGCCTTCAGGATTGCGTGCAAAGTTTTCTGTTAGTCCGGCTGCCCATTCTTTGGCTGCTTCTTCACCGTTCATTTCGATAAATGATGCAAGTAAGGATTGATTATAGACGTTTTCTGAGCTGCGGGTCAATACACGGCCCTTCCACTCTTCTTCAGTCAGCGCTTCGTACGTGGATAAGTCTTCAGGTGAAACTCTATCTGTGTCGTATACGATTACGCGTGCCCGTTTGGTCAGGCCATACCACATTTGATCGTCGTCCTGATAGTTTGCTGGAATCTGTTCGTCAAGAACGTCACTTTGTACAGCCTGTAAAATGCCGTCTTCTTTCGCGCGGAACAATCGACCGGCATCAGCTGTCAAGAACACATCCGCTTCTGTGGCATCTCCTTCACGCTTGATGCGCTCCAGCAACTCATCCGCTTCCCCGCTGATGATGTTAACTTTGATTCCAGTCTCTTCTTCGAATTTCGAGTATAATTGATCATCCACATCGTAATGGCGTGCTGTATATAAATTGACTACTTTGCTTTCGTTTGTTTCTTTCGTTTCACTTGCAGTGCTTTCTGAGGTTGTATCATTTCCACACGCTGTTAACAACAATAGGGTGGACATAAAAGCAGGCACTAAAAATTTCTTCATCGGTAAGTTCGCTCCTTAGAGGTTGATGAATCCAAATGAAAATGATTCTCATTATCGATTATAACGAGTTCATGTGAAAAGTCAACACTTCCTATGAAACTGGTATTTGATTTCTTCTTCTTCTATTTTACTCCTCGCCGAAACGGAGTGCCGGTGTTATTATGGCAATTTCATGACTGAACAGGGGGCAATAGGTTGTGTTCTTAGAAATGCATCTATGCCAGAAGTCTCTATCTTCTTATTTTTCCGAAACCTCAAGCATATTTAAGCATACAATAGGGTAAACAATAAGAAATCTGTGCAAATTTACGAATCACGAAAGGGGAAGTCCTAATGAAGCTGATATCCATTGTAATTCCAGCTTATAACGAAGAAGCCAATATCGCTTCGATGTATGAAAAGCTGGCATACGAGCTTGACTTGCTTCCTTACAATTATGAACTTATGTTTATAAACGATGGCAGCAGTGACGCTACACTCCAGGAAATTCTCAAATTGGCTGATCAACATTCCAGTGTAAAATATATTTCCCTGTCCCGGAACTTCGGAAAAGAAGCGGCTATGCTTGCAGGGCTCCATCGCGTCAGAGGAGATGCTGCAATTTTGATGGACGGAGATTTACAGCATCCTCCACACTTGATCGCGGACATGGTCGCAGGATTTGAAGAAGGGTTTCATCAAGTAGTCGCAAAGCGCTCCAGAACAGGAGAATCGAAAGTCCGCAGTCTTATGTCAACTTTCTATTACAAACTGATCAATGCCATCACGGACGTAGACTTTGTAGACGGTGAAGGTGATTTCCGCCTGTTAAGCAGAAAAGCGATCAATTCGATCCTTAAGCTGAGCGAAAGCAACCGGTTCTCAAAAGGCTTGTTTTCCTGGATTGGCTTGAGCAAAAAGATTATCAACTATGAAAACGTCATCCGCGAAGATGGCACTTCTAAATGGTCATTCGGGAGTTTGCTCAATTATGGAATTGATGGCATCTTGTCTTTCAACACGAAACCGCTGCGCATTTGTTTTTATACCGG
>DATHVY010000003.1:0-12002 GCA_035461045.1 Planococcus sp. (in: firmicutes) | reverse complement strand
CTATGAGAAATGTGGTTTTAAGAAGATAAAAAAACTAAATAATGAATTAGACTTGATGGAATTTGATAGCTCAAGTGAATTGTCTAAATGAATTTATACAATTGTCACACGCTAGAGTTTCGAATTAAAGTAAGCAAAATTAAACTTATGAAGGTGGCTATAGGATGCTGTTATTCAAAAAATCGAGTGATCTGATTTTTTGGTCCGGACTTGCAATTAGCGCTCTGGGGTTGGTATATACACTGGGCTACTCTAACCACGATTTTTTCGTGTATGCGATGCCGGTTGGTTTTGGATTTATGGCAATTGGCATATTTACCGGTTCCTTCGAAAAGCCTGAGAAAAAGTAACTTCTTTTAAAGTGTCGTTGATTAATTTACCCGAATGAATAATCCTTCTGAATGCGCAATTCTTCTATAACCATCCATCTCCCTCTCATCAAGAGCATATACCGGAAAGCTGCAATCAAAATTGCCAATAATGACCGCAGAGCGGAAGAAGAAATTCGAAAAGACCTGTTCTCTCGCGGATAATTTTACAAATAAAGCGATCAAGCGAAAATCACGGGTTTTCAGTAAATGCTCGTTTGATGAAAAGTTTTTTAACACGTTCTTTAACAGAACTCTTTTGCCGGAATTCAAGTTCTTTAACGCATATTTTATTTCCCGCTTTGTTAAAGTTGCCGTGCGTCGAAAATAAATGAAAACCGTGGAAATGGTATTGCAGGTAGAGTGAACAGTAAGCCACCAGATCCAGAGTCTCAAAGTACTCCAACTAAACTAGATGAATCTGTATTTATTTCCAAATAAATGAAACGGTTAGCTGGACCCCTTCGTATAGTTGTTATCGAGTTGTTAGATAATTGAAAATAGGAGGGGTTATTTTGAAAAGGTTTCTTTATTACTTTGCGTGGACAATAGCGATCGGGCTCGTGTTGTATCTTGGGATGCAGGTTCATGATTTGGTCTTTGAAAGGTCTCGATCGACATTCGAAATTTTTCCTATCTACCTCTTTAACGGGCTGTTTCCGGTGTTTGTTGGATTGCTGATGGGCATGCCAAAATTCATTCTCCAGCTGCGAAGGGATGCGCCATGGATGTTTGACTGGATCGTGTTTATCGCAGTTTGCTTGCCTGCACTCCTTCTTGTATCCATGACTTTAATTCCCTTCACGCCGTTAAGTGGAGAATGGCTGATAAGGTTCAGTTTTCTATTCACTGGCCAAACCACAATCCCAACAATCGCCGGAGTTGTTTTCGGCTATGCCTTGATGAGCTGTTTCAAGAAAACCGACGCTGCTGAATGGTTTCAAGCCACAGAAAAAAGGAACTTCACATGAAGTTCCTTTTTTCATGATTTAAACTCAATCAACATTGATTTCCAAAGCTACACTGCCGGTTTGCTTCTCGGGCAAGAAGTTGTGGCGGGCCACCAAGTATTTTGCTTCGAAATCGCTGACAGTCAACGGCTTGTCATACAAATACCCCTGAACCACGTTGCAGTTGTTCGCTAGGAGAAACTCGGCTTCTTCCGCCCGTTCGACTCCTTCAGCCACCAACTCACATTCGATGCTCTTCGCCAAGTAGATCAGTGATTTCAAAATGGCTTCGGTTTTTGGATCATGACCGATTTTTTGGACAAACGATGTGTCGATTTTGATTTTGGTGATGGGAAAATTCATTAAATAGGAAATTATGGAAAAGCCGGTTCCAAAGTCATCGATGGCGATGGAAATGCCTTTGGATTTACAAAGCAGCAAATTCTCCAGGGTTTTTGGAGAATACGTCAATTCCGCCTGTTCTGTGATTTCAAGTTCAATTAAGTCTGGATTGACTTGATGAAGATCAATCAGCTGGAAAAAACTTTCGAAAAAGTCAGGGTTGCTGAGCAAGGATGGTGTCATGTTGATCGCTGTGCGCAGATTCCATCCGAACTCCTTTTCCCACTCCTTAATATGGGTGAAAACTTCAGTGATCAAGTGGATGGTCAGAGCAAAGATATCGCCATTTTCTTCCGCGAGCTGAATGAATTCAGTCGCAGGAAGTTCACCAAGTTGCGGATGGTTCCAGCGTGAGAGAACTTCGACGCCGGTAATATTTCCTGAAGTCATGTCGACCTGTGGCTGCAGGGTGAAATAAAAGCCGTTAGCCTCTAAATCTCCGGACAATCCCAACTCTATCAGGGCTTTGCGATTCTGCAAATCCTTCATGCTTTGACGGAAAAATATGCAGGAAGATCCACCGATTTTTTTCGCTTCGCCCATCGCCATATCGGCATAGGAAAGTAATTCATCCCTGTCTTGCGAATCGAAAGGAGCGCAGGCAATGCCGACGCTGACACTGACGCTGACTGTCTCCGAATCACACAGCAATATCGGTTTGTAGAAAATTTCCTCGATTTCTTCCACAAACTCTTCTGTGCTTTGCTCTTTGCTTGCTTCGCGTAAAATGATGAATTCATTGCCTTCCAGACGGCCGATGTGGCAGGTGTCACGAGAAAATTCTTTCAATTCTTCCGCTATTTTTTTCATGATGGTTTCGCCGGCATTATGGGGATGGATGGCAGAGATAATATTCAAATTATCGATATTAAGATGAAGCACGGAAAAAGATACGCCTTTTTCCAGCAGACTTTGTATTTTCTGGTTCATCAATTTGCGGTTGGGCAACCCGGTCAAGTAATCGTAATAAGCAAATTCCGTCAATTGCGCTTCTGTCTTGATCCGCTCACTGACATCCTGGAAATACAGGGACAAGCCGCCTTTCTTCAATGGAAATGCTTTTACCTGAAACCATGTATCAAGAGGTTTGTAGTAATCGACAAACTCAACAATTTCCTGTGTTTTTAAAGCATATTCATAATGTTTTTGGAAATGGGTGTCGATGGCTTCTGGAAACAGATCGAATAATTCGCGCCCTACGGCAGTTCCGCGCTTGCATTGAAGCAACTCTTCGCCAATTTCGTTAACGTAAATCAGCTGCAAGTCGTCATCCAGTAAACAAAAGCCCTCGGTCATGCTTTCCAAAACCGTTTCCGCGGTAATCGGTTGAGTCGTATGAAGCGTGATGGGCTTATGATAAATAATGGCTCCTTGCGCCTGGGTGACTGTGGGTTTAATGCCACGCACTTTAATTTCCAGCCAACGGGTTTCACTGTTTCTCAGAAGGAAAGGGGAAAGTTGGGTGAACTCATCGATCTCGTAAGAAAGTACTTTTTTAATTTGGAGAATCTCTGCCTCTTTTCCTCCGATTTCCAGTTCCTCAAAATAATTTTCCCCTGTCTTCCACAAGGATTCGCGGATATCATGGCTGCTGCAAAAATCTTTCCAGGCTTTGTTGACCTTTTTAATCATTCCGGATTCATCAATGGTAATCATAAATTCGTCAATTGTGTCCATCCATTCCTGAAATTCTTCATTTGCTTTTTCCATTACTTACACGTCCTCAATATTCTATATATATTGTAAAGATTCCATTGGAACTAAATTGAGTCTTTTTTTAATTCAAACATAATTGAATCTGATTTAATAATTATACGTGCTGATAATGAGTATTATATATCTAATTTAAATAATTTGAATGAGCATATAAGCACGTCAAAATCCCATTTCTCTTCATATCTCCTTTAGGTTCCGACAAATTAATATACTCAGATAGCAATTATTTTTAAATATACTTAAGCTTAATGGCACATATAATTAACAATGGAATATATAAATCCACAACTTTATTCCTGATTTTTTACCAGAGTAAAGAACCTGATTTATTATCTTTTATCGTTTTCGTAATTGAAGGGGTAAATTGTCTGGAACAGCAAAATTCCCTGTTCCAATTGTGAACTTCTCACTATGGGATTACTCGCCAAACAACATATAATAAAGGAAATAGTAGAGCTTTTCTTAAGGCATCCTTAAAAGAAAAGGTGAGGAGCATGGATCATGAAAAAAGGGAGCTTCAGACAAACGGATGGGCTGTAGAAGCAACTGGTTTGGTGAAGGTGTATGGAAAAGAACGGGCTGTGGATGGTGTGGATTTGAAGATCCCGGAAGGAATGGTTTACGGGTTTCTGGGGCCGAACGGAGCAGGGAAAACGACAACGATCCGTATGCTTGCGACGCTTGTTCAGCCGGATAGTGGCAGTGCCAGTATTTTCGGGCATGATTTAAAGACGGAAAGCAGCGCCATCAAAAGCCGCATCAGTTTGACCGGCCAATATGCCAGCATTGATGAAGATTTGACCGGGATTGAGAATCTGGTGTTGATTTCGAAGTTGATGGGGTACACGTCCAAAGAGGCGAAAAGGCGGGCCATGGAACTGCTTTCGGCATTCGGCTTGGATAATGCGGCGAAGCGGCAAGTGAAAAATTATTCAGGCGGCATGAGGCGGCGTATTGATATTGCGGCAAGCATTGTGGTGACACCGGACCTGTTGTTTCTGGATGAACCGACAACGGGGCTCGATCCGCGAAGCCGCAACCAGGTTTGGGATATTATCCGTGCACTCGTGAGCGCGGGGACTACGGTGTTGCTGACGACTCAAAACCTTGAAGAAGCGGACCAGCTGGCAGACCGGATCGCGGTGATCAACCGGGGGAAGATCATTGCTGAAGGCACCAGCAGTGAACTGAAAGCGTCGGTCGGAACCGGCACCTTTCATGTTCAGCTGCTGCATGCTGCGGATGAAACGCGGGCGACCGAGATTCTGGAGAGGAAACTTGGCGTTAGGGTCCACGTTGCTTCTGACGGAACTGCGCTCACCGCACATGCGAATGATTCAACCGTCGTTGCTGAAGCGCTGGGGGAGCTGGCCCACGAAAAGATCAGCATCAGTGATTTTTCGCTGGGCCGGCCGAGCCTCGATGAAGTATTTCTGACATTAACCGGACAATCCGCTAACGAACACCCGAACGTGGAGGAGGAAAACTCATGAGCGTGCAGACAGAAGATCGCAAGTCGGATTTCGAGGAAGTCCGCCCCCAGAGTGCAATTGCTTCTGGCAGGCGGCCGGATCCACCGAATGCTTTTGCATCGACCCTGGCGTTTGCCCAGCGTGCGCTCCTAAGGATCAAGCATGTCCCTGAACAAATGTTTGATGTCACGGTGTTCCCAATTATCTTTTTACTGATGTTTACGTATTTGTTCGGCGGCGCCATTGCAGGATCTGCAGGTGAATATCTGCAATTTCTGCTGCCCGGCATCCTGGTCATGACCGTCTCACAAATTACGATGTACACAGGCATCGATTTGAACAATGATATCCGGAAAGGCATATTCGATCGTTTCCGTACTTTGCCGATCTGGCTGCCTTCTGCGTTGATCGGTGCATTGCTTGTAGACGTCGTCCGCTATTCATTGGCTTCAGCCATTATGATCGGGTTAGGGCTGGCGCTCGGTTTTCGGCCGGAAGGCGGAGCCATCGGTGTGTTTGGTGCGGTTCTTGTCATCCTGCTGTTCTCGTTCAGTTTTTCTTGGATCTGGACTGCTGCCGGCATTGTGATGCGTTCTGAAAAATCATTAATGATGGTCAGTTTCATGGTGGTTTTTCCGCTGACCTTTGTCAGCAATGTTTTCGTCGATCCCGCGACTTTGCCGTCCTGGCTGCAAGGGTTTGTGGAAATCAACCCGATCTCCATCCTCGCAACTGCTGTCCGTGGATTGATGCACGGGAACGGTACGTGGGAACAGATTGGCTGGGTGGTGGTTGTCTCTGCGATTTTCGTCGTAATCTTCGCCCCGCTGACGATGTATTTATACCGCAACAAAGAATGAGGAATCTCCAAGTTCTTCGTTTGCGAATGAAAGAATAAAGGCAGAGAAGATGGCCGGGGTGCCATGTTCTCTGCCTTATTCAATGATGACTACTTGATTCTTGCCCTTATCCTTTGCTAAATACAACGCCTTGTCCGCCCATTCGATAATGGAATTGGGAGGGAAGTCGTCTTTGAAACTTTTGCCGCCGATGGATACGGTGACAGGAATCGAATGGTTTTGTTCGTGAATTTTCAACTGCTGAATTTTCTGGCTTAACCGGTTGGCTATGAGTTCCAATTCTTTTGGGTCGGTGTCAGGCAGTAGGATGGCAAATTCGTCTCCACCTAAACGCGCTGAGATGTCCGAGGGTCTGCCGTTTTCCGCAATTTGCTGGGCCACTTCCTTGAGTACCTTGTCGCCAACCGGGTGGCCAAATGTATCGTTGATTTCTTTGAAGTTGTCTATATCGATGTATAGCAAGGACAGGTTCGTGCCATCTTGAAGGGCTAGGCTTGTTTCTTTTGTTAGTTGTTCCTGGAAGAAGCGGCGATTGAACAGGGAAGTCAAACTATCTTTTTCGGCATATTCCATGAGTTGAAGTTCCAATAGCTTTTGTTTTGTAATATTCACGTGTCGAATGACCGCGCCTTCAAGAGAGTCTTTCTTACCTTGTAAAGGGGTGGCTTGCATCAAAAACCACCTTTGTTCGGAAGGCGAGTGGCAAGGGTATTCAAAGGTGAAGCCGTCCGATGCTCCTGACAAGATGTCTTGGAGCCCCTGGTGCAGTGCAGGTTCTTGTTCGCATTGCTGAAGATAATTGGCGCCAATGTTGGTGTTGGACAAAGTTCCTCCGTTGCTCATCGCAAAGTGGCTCCATTCGTGATTTACAAAACGGATGATTCCGGTTGGATCGATCATACAGATTTGATCTTTTAAGGAATTTAAAATGGACTCACTCATTTTGGCATCCATTGGCAGGGGGTTCTCAACATGTACTTTCACTGTCATCATCAGCTCTCTGTAGATAAATTTCCATTTTCTTTCCTTGCACCGTTCAAATATTTCTGTTTAAAAGCTTCGGGTGCCAAGGGTTTGTCATAAAAAAATCCTTGGTGTATAGGACAACCGTTCTCTTGCAGAAATTCCGATTCCAACTGTGTTTCTACTCCTTCAGCCAGCAATTCGCAATCAATGCCGATGACAAACTGGATTAATGATTTGAGAACGGCTTCGGATTTGAGGTCTTTGCCGATTTTAGCGACAAATGATTTGTCCAACTTAATCTTATCGACCGGATAATCCACTAAATATGCCAGCATTGAGAAACCTGTGCCAAAATCATCCAGGGCAATGGAAATCCCCTTGGATCTGCAGGCTCTCAAATTAGATAGCGTGATTTCAGAGGAAATCAGCTCCACGCTTTCTGTGATTTCAATCTCAATATCTTCAGGGGCGATTTGATATTTAGCCATCAAAGCAAACAGATTTTCAAAAATCGGTTTGCTTGCGAGCAGAGAAGGTGTGACGTTTATGGCGGTTTTTGGGAAACTTCCGTCATGCTTTTTTTCGTTTTGAATGAAACTAAACACTTCTTCCAATAAATAGTTGGTTAAGCGCGAAATAGTGCCGGTTTCTTCGGCAATGGCGATAAATTCAATAGGAGAAATCGTCCCAAGCGCAGGATGCTTCCACCGCGACAGTATCTCAATGCCGGTAAGTTCCCGGGTTTCACAATTAATCTGAGGTTGAACAGCAAAATGGAAGCCTTGTGCTCCAAGGTCGCCTGCGAGGCTTCTCTCAATTACCACCCGGCGGGCCAAATCGTACCCCATATCAGGATGAAAAAATGTATAGGAAGCACCGCGTTGTTTTTTAGCTGTGCGCATAGCTTTCTCACCAAATGCAACCAACTTTTTCGAATTACATGCATCCTTAGGGTAAGAAGAAACACCGATGCTGGCAGTTACTGTGAACGATTGAGCGCTTTCTGTAACAAAAGGTTCAGTGAAAACTTCTCTGACTCGCTTCACATATCCTTCAACATCTTCATTCTTTTGGTGCAAGTGCAGAAGAATGAGTTCATCCCCATCAAGCCGAGCAGCTATGTCATCCGTAAAGACCAGGTTATTCAAGCACTTCGCAATGCGACTGATCAGTTGGTCACCGGTGTGGTGATTATAAAATGTATTGATGTGCTTGAAATTATCCAAATTGATATAGAGAAGGGAAAAAGGCAGATTTTGTTTTAGGACATGCTCAATCTTCTCTTCAAACTTTCTTCGGTTTGGCCAGCCTGTCAAATAATCCTTATATGGAATTTCTAACAGCACAGCCTCGAGTTCTTCTTCTTTCGGGATCTTCTGGTAATATACGGCCAAGCCACCTTCTTTAACCGGGAACACTTTGACGGTGAACCAAGAATCCAACGGAGCAAAGAATTCTTCAAACTGAATGGCAATCCGTTCCTGCGCGGCGTGCATATAAGTTGAATAAAATTCAGTTCCCACAGCTTCAGGAAAACAACTCCAGATGCTGCGGCCAATCAACTCTTCTTTTTTTCGTCGAAGGACTTTTTCCGTTTCAGCATTCACAAAATCGAACCTCATTTGATTGTCGAGAAGGAAAAAGGCATTCGTCATACTTTCAAGGACGACTTCCGTATTCAAGTGACTTAAGGGCGTCTCATCAACCAGTAATTGTTTATAAAGGATGATTCCTTGTGTCTTGCTGGAGATTGGAAATTGCCTGTATTTCACTGATAAATAGTCGGCTTTCTCTTCCGTAGTGAAAGTCGACAGTTGAAATTCTTCCTTTTTGCTTCCATGTAATACAGAATCGATGCACTGCAGCTCGCTGAATTTCTTTGTTTCTTCCAGGCAGCGAAGATAGTTCTCGCCAACTGTCCAGTGTTCACTGGACAATTGGCGTTTCAAGCAATAATCTATCCAGTTTTGGTTCGTGTGGATAATGATTCCTTTTGGGTTCAAAAGAACAACAAAGTCTCCTCGTGCTTCGATCAATTCCTGTATTTGCTGGCCAGCGGTTTCCATACTAGACACTCCTATAACTCAATTTGACTTATGAAAGCCGGGAGTTCATGTGGTTCGGTTGTTTATTTTCAGTGAAAAGTCCCATGCTAGATAGGGTTAACCAGCGGTTTTGGTCGTATTTCTGAAAACCCACTTTTAGTAGCGTTATCGGAATTTTGTTATATAAATATAGAAATTAATTCGATTGATAATGAAACCGAAAAAAGTTTTAGATATAATTACTTATTGTATTTTAAGTTACTCTGCATTATATATCCCATTTATATAACATTATATAGACAATTTAACATAAATTATTTTCGGTAAAACGATATGTTGTGCTTTGAGTGGGTATTTTGACCCTTTGCGTGGAGAACAGCAAAGATTTTCAAAGGCGGCAGGAAAGTTCTTGTTTTTGCCGAATAAATTACACAACAGGTGCTGTTGGAGATTTGAAGTATTTCAGGGAGGGAAAGACATGAAATTCGATGGGATCAGACATTCGGAATGGGCAGACACCAAATTCACCCTGCATTTGATTTCACAGGTTCTCGGGAAGATCAAACTGGAAACTGCGCAACAGGAGCCGCAATGGGCGCATGTGGCACTGACTGTGACGCCGGCCGGTTTTTCCACTGGATTACTGTTTTTTGGAGAGGCTGCTTTTCAGGTCGATGTGAACATCCCTAACAGCTGCATCCTGGTAAATGTGGAGGGAGAGTCGCAATCCATCGCTTTGGAAACGTCTAAATCCATCAAAGATTATTTCGAGGAAATTTTCCAGGCATTGGCTTCCGGTGGCATCGAGCTTGCCGTCAATCCGAAACCGCAGGAAATGGCCTACAAGAAACACTTGGACGAAGACTCCTCGCCACTCACTTTTAACCGGCAGGATGCGTTGAGAGGATTGAAGTTGTTTCAGTTTGCACTGCGGGAACAGCTGAAGTTCGTAGGTCCGCTTCGCTGCCGCAAGATGAAGCCGGCACTTTTCTGGGGGACATTTGATGTCTCGCTGATCGTTTTGAACGGCATCCCGGAGCCGTTTCCGGAAGACAAAGTTATCGAGAAAGCCGCCTTTGACGAGCAGCTGATTGAATATGGCTTCTGGCTTGGAGATGAGGCGGTGGACGTGCCAACGTTCTTTGTTTTGCCATATCCATTTCTTTTCAAAGAGCTGGACACATCCCGGCTGAGACCAGAGCAGGCTTATTATGACCCGGCGAGGAGCGAATTCTTTCTGGATCTGGAAAGTGTGGCCGCAGCGGACAACGCGAGTCAAACGCTGCAGGACTTTTTCCGGACCAGCTTTGATATTTTGAGCGATGAATTGGGATGGAAAGACAGCTCCCGTTACTTTCAGCCACTTGATATGCCCAAGCAAAAATGAGGGAAACAGCTGGTAGTTTAGCTGTTTCCCTTCGCTTTAGTCCTGCTGCTGATAAACTCTGTAGTCGTTGCCGTCCGCATTTTTTGCTTCGTATAAAGCCATATCGGCGCACTTGATCAATTGTTTTTCATTGGGCGAGTGGTCCGGATAAATGGCGATTCCGATTCCGGCAGCCATTTCAATCTGGCTGCCATTAAAATTGAAGGGCTCTTCAAAAGACTTCAGAATTCGTTTGGCCGTGTTTTCAGCCAGTTCAACTGACTCCAGAGCCGGCAGGATGACGCCCATTTCATCACCGCCTAAACGAGCGGCGGTATCATCGGGACGAATGGAGGCTTGCAGGCGAGCCGCCATTTCTTTAATCACCGCATCTCCGGCATCATGGCCGAACTGGTCGTTGATCTGTTTGAACTTGCGGCCATCCAGCATCATCACCGCCACTTTTTGGTCAGAAACCGAGGCTTGTTGGATGGCTTTTTGCAGCCGGTCGTCGAAAGTGCGACGGTTTGGTATTTCTGTTAAATGATCATAAAAAGCCATTTTCGCAATTTTATCTTGAAGTCGTTTTCTTTCGGTTATTTCCCGGGCGATCGTCAGTAATTGCTTTAGTTCGCCATCAGCCTTCACAAGGGTGGGCGAGACTTCCATCCAAATATACTGACCATTTTTGTGAAGAAAGCGGATTTCAATGGTTAACGGTTCGCCGCCATCCATCAGGGAGGTGATGGCTTCGATGAACCCGAACGCGTCTTCAGGATGCACATTTGTAGTGAACGGATGTCCGATGTACGTTGTATCTGAATAGCCGAATGTTTTCTCGTTTGAAGGAGATACGTACTCGATCAAACCGTTGGGACTGAGCAATGTAATGACATCAAACGCGCTTTCTGTGATGAGCTGGTATTTTTCCTGGCTTTTTTTCAGTTCGATCTCGGCGTTTTTCAGCTCGGTCACATTTTTATAAAAGATGGTTGCCCCGACAACTTCCTGGTTTGCGTTTCGGACCGGCGTATAAGAAGAGATGATATTTAAAAAATCTCCTTCCTTGGTGATGCGGACCGTTTCGTGGGAATTTACGGTTTCTCCCTTTTTGATTCGCTCGACAATCCCGAGGGGATCCGGCTTCATGTGGCGTGGAATAATGGAACCTTTCTGATGGACCATTTCTTCTTCAGTGAAACCGAACGTTTTTTCAAACGCCGGATTGACTTTTAAAATTTCACCTCGGGTGTTAATGAAAAATACAGGATCTGTTGTGTTTTTCCAAAAAATTTCAAGTTTTTCGTTGGTTTCCATCAGCTCTTTTTGTGCCCGGTTTGTTTCCGAAATATCGGTTACAATGCCATACACGCCTACCAATTGTCCATCCACAGTGATTGGAATGTTCATCGCTTGGAGATCGACCTCATGTCCGTCTTTATGCCGGAATGAGATTTCGTAACTCACGGACTGTTTTTCTTTCATAGCTTGATCAAAGTTCCGCTTCATTTTATCGGCATCCCGCGAAACAATATGCGACATGAACGATTTCCCTGACAATTCATCGATTTGGTACCCTGTAATGCGTTCTGCCTCCGCATTTCCACTTACTAGGCTGCCATTGCGGTCGTGCGTGAAAACTCCGTGCGGGTGGTGATGGAATAGCGATTTATACCGCTGTTCACTTTCCTGTAAAAGGCGTTCCATCCTTTTATGTTCCGTAATGTCCTTGGCGATTGTGAAAATCCCATGAACCTGTTCATCGATGATGATCGGAATTGCGTTTATATTGAGCATGACCTGCTCCTCATTTTTGTTTAGGATGGCTGTCTCATATTCCATGGTCATTCCCTTTAA
>DATHVY010000002.1:0-2178 GCA_035461045.1 Planococcus sp. (in: firmicutes) | reverse complement strand
ATAAAGGGACTGATTTAACTCATCCAGATCGAAATAGTCCCCGCTAATTTTTATCCCGGTATGATTGGGCGTGCTTTTCATGGTCAACATGGAACTTCCTCCTCAACGTTTCGGCGTGTAATGAAGCTGCTTGAACAACTCCTCACGCTCTTCTGTGGTCAGATCCCGCCATTGTCCGACAGCCAGATCTCCCAAAGCGATGTTCATGATCCGGACCCGTTGAAGTTTGCGGACTTCATAGCCAAGTGCAGAACACATTCTGCGGATCTGCCGGTTCAAGCCCTGTCTCAATGTGAGACGAAATGTGTATTTCGAAAGTTTTTCCGCTTTCGCAGGCAGAGTGACTGTGTCCAGGATTTCCACGCCCTGCTGCATTTTCTGCAGGAAGGACTCGGTGATGGGCATATCCACTTTTACGATGTATTCTTTTTCATGCTCATTTTCAGCACGCAAAATCTCATTGACGATATCTCCGTCATTGGTCAACAGGATCAAGCCTTCCGAATCTTTGTCAAGACGGCCGATATGGAAGATCCTCTCGGGGTGATTGACGAAATCGACAATGTTGCCTTCGATATGCCGTTCAGTGGTGGAAGTGATGCCGACAGGTTTGTTGAGTGCAAGATAGACATACTGCTGCTCCGGCTGCTCGACAACTTTGCCGTCGACTTGGACTTCATCGCCCGGTTCCACTTTGCTGCCGAGTTCCGCAAGACGGCCATTGATGGTCACCCTTTGGGCTTCGATGAATTTATCCGCACCCCGCCGGGAAGTGATGCCAGTTTCACTTAAAAACTTATTGATTCTCATAAAAAAATCCCTTCGCTTGTAGAATAGTAGTGTGCCTCTATTATACCCTCAAACTTCATCTAACAAAACGGCAAGGCTATGAAGCGTAATAGTCAAAATAATTAAGCGCTACCTGTTGCAATTTTCGGATTAATTTGACAATATAGAGAGGAAGCCGCTTTGTCTGTGCAGGAATTACCAATTAATGAAAGCGCATACATAACGGTAAAACAATTCAAGGGAGGAAACAGAATGGTAATGGAATACGCAATGCCAAACACCCAAGGATCTAAGCACAATTTTAAAGAACGGTACGAAAACTATATAAATGGTGAATGGAAGGCGCCGGCGAAAGGGCAGTATTTTGATAACTTGTCCCCAGTCAACGGCAAAAAGTTCACGGAAGTCGCACGCTCGACTGCGGAAGATGTTGAAGCGGCACTAGATGCGGCGCATGCTGCTAAAGACGCTTGGGGCAAAACATCCGTTACAGAACGTTCAAATATCCTTTTAAAAATTGCTGATCGAATGGAAGAAAACTTAGAATTGCTGGCCGTAGCAGAAACGTGGGATAACGGGAAAGCGGTTCGGGAAACGCTGAATGCGGATATTCCCCTGGCGATCGACCATTACCGTTATTTTGCAGGAGCTATCCGTGCTCAGGAAGGCTCTTTGAGCCAGATTGACGATGACACAGTCGCTTATCATTTCCATGAGCCACTGGGAGTAGTGGGACAGATCATTCCATGGAACTTCCCGCTATTAATGGCGACATGGAAACTGGCACCAGCTCTAGCTGCAGGAAACTGCGTTGTTCTAAAGCCGGCGGAACAAACGCCTGCAAGCATTCTCGTATGGGCAGAGTTGGTTGGAGATCTCCTGCCTCCTGGTGTATTGAATATTGTAAACGGCTTCGGTCTGGAAGCCGGCAAACCGCTTGCTTCGAGCCCACGCATCAGCAAAGTGGCATTTACAGGTGAAACCACTACTGGACGTATGATCATGCAATATGCTTCACAAAACCTTATTCCTGTAACGTTGGAGTTAGGCGGCAAGTCGCCGAATATTTTCTTCAAGGATATTATGGATGAAGACGATGCATTTCTGGACAAAGCAATTGAAGGCTTTGTGATGTTCGCATTAAATCAGGGTGAAGTATGTACATGTCCATCTCGTGTGTTGATTCAAGAAGATATTTACGACGAGTTTATTGAACGGGCATTGAAGCGTGTGGAAGCCATCAAAATTGGCAACCCGCTTGATCCGGAGACAATGATGGGTGCTCAGGCATCGCAGGAACAGATGGAGAAAATCATATCCTACTTGGATATCGGGAAACAGGAAGGTGCAGAAGTATTGGCTGGTGGAGATCGCAACCATCTGGAAGGC
>DATHVY010000001.1:0-5296 GCA_035461045.1 Planococcus sp. (in: firmicutes) | reverse complement strand
AGCTGATTGCCCCTCCTATTTATAGGAAGGCGATCAGCTTTTTTCTTTGGATTATGGTATGATATTTTGGGAAATCGGTGATAAGTGAGGCAAAAACCTATGAACTTAGTGATGGATATCGGAAACACAAATATCGTTCTCGGAATTTTTGATCAAGATCAATTAATCCACCAGTGGCGCATGGAAACAGATCGCCATAAAACAGAGGATGAGTACGGCATGCAAATCAAAGCGCTGTTGAATGACGCAGGTTTGGCATTTTCTTCAATCGAGGGCATCATCATGTCTTCGGTAGTGCCGCCCATCATGTTTTCTTTGGAGAGCATGTGCAGCAAGTACTTCCAAATCAAGCCTTTGATTGTCGGGCCAGGTGTTAAAACCGGTTTGAATATTAAATATGAAAATCCGCGGGAAGTGGGGGCGGACCGGATTGTCAATGCAGTCGCGGCGATTGAAGAATATGGAAGTCCATTAATCATCGTAGACTTTGGTACGGCCACTACGTATTGTTATATTAACGAAGCACGTCAATACATGGGAGGCGCGATTGCTCCCGGGATCAATATCTCAACAGAAGCGCTGTTCAATCGCGCTGCGAAATTGCCAAGAATTGAAATTATGCGACCTGCGAATGTAGTCGGTAAAAATACCATTTCGGCCATGCAATCAGGCATCGTTTTTGGCTATGTTGGACAAGCTGAAGGCATTGTGACCCGGATGAAGGCTCAAAGCAGAGAAGAACCGACGGTCATCGCTACGGGAGGAATGGCGTCGATGATTGCAAAAGAATCCGTAATCGTAGATATCGTAGATCCACATCTGACGTTAAAAGGACTACATTTAATTTATAAGCGCAATCAAGCGTAAAGAAAGGAAAGATTAGCCTTGGGAGATTATTTAGTTCGTGGATTGGGTTTTGACGGAAACGTCCGGGCATTTGCTGTGGACAGCACCAACACAGTGGCCGAAGCACAACGCAGACACGCGATGTGGCCGACAGCAACGGCAGCTTTAGGGAGAGCGATGACCGGTGGAGTAATGCTGGGCGCCATGCTTAAAGGGGAAGACAAAGTGACGATGAAGATTGAAGGCAATGGCCCGTTGGGTGCTATTTTAGTGGACAGTAATGCCAAAGGAGGAGTTCGCGGGTATGTGAGAAATCCTCAGACTCACGTTGAATCCACGAAGGAAGGCAAGTTGAATGTCCGCGGGGCAGTTGGAACTGAAGGAATGCTTTCTGTCGTCAAAGATCAAGGAATGCGCAGCAATTTCACGGGGCAAACACCTATTGTTTCCGGTGAAATCGCCGAGGACCTTACGTACTATTTCGCTGTATCTGAACAAGTGCCTTCTTCTGTCGGGCTTGGAGTGCTGGTGGATACGGACAACTCGGTCCTGGCTGCAGGCGGTTTTATTATTCAGCTTATGCCGGACACCGCGGAAGAAACGATTCTGGAAATCGAGAAAAGGCTGTCATCCATTGAGCCGGTTTCTTCAATGATTCAAAGAGGGCTGACACCTGAAGGGATTCTGGAAGAAGTGCTGGGGAAAAACAATGTTCAGATTCTGGACTCAGTGCCGGTGAGTTTCTCTTGTAACTGCTCGAAGGAGCGATTTGCTGATGGAATTGTAGGCCTGGGCGAAGAGGAAATCAGAAAAATGATTGATGAAGAAGGAATGGCAGAAGCCCAATGCCATTTTTGCATGGAAACCTACCATTATTCAAAAGAAGAACTGGAAGCGTTGATCGATGACATCAATTCCTAAGAATAGCCATCCTGCTCCGTCTGCGGCAGGCGGGGGGCCGCCCAAAAGAAGATTAAAAACCAAGCCGCTGTTGATCCTGCTGCTGATTTTATTTATTGGCAACTTGTTATGGTTTATTGCCTGGTTGGTTCCGAACAATGGCAACAGCGAAACCGTCGCTTCTGTCAGCGGCGACGACATCACTAGAGAACAGTGGATGGTGGCAATGGAAAATGAGCACGGCCGTGAAACCTTGACTGAATTGGTTAATGAAAAAGTGATGGAAACAGCTGCGCGGGAATACGGCATTGAAGTGACAGATGATGAAATCGATCTGGAATTGGCGATGCTTCGATCAGGCCAGGACGGATCAGAGTTGGCATCCTATTCATCGGATGCAACCAGGCTCCGTGAAAAAGTGAAAGCGCAGCTGATTTTAGAAAAAGTTCTCACAAAAGATGTGTTAATTGAAGAAGAGGCAGCCCGTGATTTTTATGATGAAAATCAGGAATTGTATGATATCGAAGACGCTTACCGTACACGAATGATCGTCCTGAACAGCGTGGAAGAAGCGAAAGAAGCCATAGGCGAACTGGAAAGCGGGTCTTCTTTTGAAGCACTTGCCAGAGAACGCTCTGTGGATGCGGCGACCCGCAGTCTGGGAGGGGACGTCGGTTACATCACCCCTGGACAGTCGACGCTGGATGAAGGGATTGTTCAAGCCGCGGCTTCTGTTGAAATAGATTCTTGGTCTCATCCGATTGAAATGGACGGCGGCAGAGCGGCTATTGTTTCTGTGACGGAACAAGTCCAGCGCCAATCTTTCTCTTTCGAGGAAGTAGAAGAGCATATCAGCCGGGAACTTGCATTGGAGCAACTCCCGCAATCTGTGGCACCGGAAGCTTTTTGGCAGGAGTTTGATGCTGAATGGTTTTACGGAGAATAATTCACCTTAAATAGAAAACCCATCGCTTCCGAAAAGGGGAGAGGTGGGTTTTCTGTTCCATTATTCATCGGCTTCGGTATCTTCATCGAGGTCAGGATCCATATGAGTGTCGACTTCTTCATCGGTATTCATTTCAGTGTCCATATCTGTATCGATATCCACTTCCGGCTGATCTTCATTATCTCCACAAGCTGCCAGCATTCCCAACGATAAGAAAGAAGCGGCTCCTAGTTTCAGCCATTTGTTTTGAACCATTGGAATCCTCCTAGAATTTTTTGTCTTGTTAGTTTAATACTACCCGCTCATGGTGATGGGAAACTGAATCTGTGGAAATGGCTCTCTAATGTCCCAGTAGTCTAATAATTCATGCAGTTTGACAGAGTGAGCGCCGGATTGGTAAAATATCCATAATGAAACCCTATTAAATCAGTAGGGATTAGGAGTGTGGAAAATGAATCGCGTAGGAAATTCAATTACAGAACTGATTGGCCAAACGCCAATTGTTAAACTAAATCGCCTTACAGGACCTGAAGACGCCGAAGTCTATTTGAAATTGGAATACTTCAATCCGGGGAGCAGCGTGAAAGACCGCATTGCCCTTGCGATGATAGAAGCGGCAGAAAAAGAAGGGAAGTTAAAAGCGGGGGACACCATTCTGGAGCCGACGAGCGGCAACACCGGAATCGGCTTAGCGATGATTGCGGCTTCAAAAGGCTTCAAATCTGTATTAGTCATGCCAGATACGATGAGTATGGAACGCCGCAATCTTTTGCGGGCCTACGGAGCTGAACTCGTATTGACACCTGGCTCTGATGGGATGAACGGACCAAATGGCGCGATTAAGACAGCGGAAAAACTGGCTGCAGAAAAAGGCTGGTTTATGCCCCAACAATTTAAAAACGAAGCGAATCCGGAAGTGCATAGATTGACAACCGGACCGGAAATCGTTGAAGCGATGGGTGACCAGCTGGACGTGTTTATTTCCGGAATCGGGACAGGCGGCACCATCACCGGAGCAGGGCAAGTGTTAAAAGAAAAATATCCGGACATTCATATTGTTGCGGTTGAACCAACAGATTCGCCGGTATTGTCCGGTGGGAAACCTGGTCCCCACAAAATCCAGGGAATCGGAGCTGGATTTGTTCCTGAGATCTTAGATACTGACATCTATCATGAAGTGATGCAGGTGACCAACGAACAAGCATATGAATACGCGCGTAAAACGGCACGCGAAGAAGGTATTTTAGGTGGCGTTTCATCTGGAGCGGCCGTCTACGCAGCCTTGGAACAAGCGAAGCGGCTTGGCAAAGGGAAGAAAGTGCTGGCCATCATCCCTTCCAATGGAGAACGTTATTTAAGCACACCGCTTTATCAATTCGAAGAAAACAAATAAAATAAAGAGCATGCTACTGTGCATGCTCTTTATTTTATTTTTTGGGCAATAAATTCTGATTTAACTGATTGTAAAGGGAGCAGATGAACTGATGAAATTCAATTTTAATGAGAAAACGTGGGTGATGGGGATATTGAATGTCACCCCGGATTCATTTTCAGACGGTGGGAATTACACTTCTGTCAAAGATGCCTTGGTTCAAGCGGAGAAAATGATTGCTGAGGGTGCGGACATCATTGATATTGGAGGCGAGTCTACACGACCAGGCCACACACAGATCTCGGTGAAAGAAGAAATCGGACGTGTAGTGCCGGTGATCAAGGCACTATCCGAATATAAAGGCGTGCTGATATCGATTGATACATACAAATCGGAAGTAGCTGAAGCAGCATTACAGGCGGGGGCGCATATCATTAATGACGTCTGGGGGGCGAAATACGATCCAGACATTGCCAAAGTGGCAGCGGAATGGAAAGTACCGATCATTCTCATGCATAACCGTAACGATACGTCGTATAGTAATTTTCGGGAAGAAGTTCAGCGCGATATATTAGAAAGCATCCAAATTGCCTTGGATGCTGGAGTGGAAAGGGAGCAAATTTGGTTGGATCCAGGAATCGGCTTTGGAAAAACCACTGCTCAAAACATTGAAATGATGCAGGCGCTTGATAAATTTACAGCACTCGGCTATCCAGTTTTATTAGGGACTTCTAGAAAGTCGCTGATCGGCAAGGTATTGGGAGTGCCAGTCGAAGAACGGCTGGCCGGTTCGTTGGCCACGGTGTGCTACGGAATTCAAAAAGGCTGTCATATTGTCAGAGTTCACGATGTGCTCGAAACGAGCCACGCCGTGAAAATGATGGACGTGTTAGAAGGAAAGTCAACATACAAGGAGGTTGAATAATGGACTTGATTCATGTGAATGATATGGAGTTTTACGGATATCACGGTGTTTTTCCGGAAGAAACGAAACTCGGACAGCGTTTCAGGTTAACCGTATCGCTCGCTGTGGAATTGAGTGAAGCCGGCCGAACAGATGACTTGGAAAGAACAGTTAACTACGGGGAGGTTTATAGTGTATGCCGATCCGTTGTCGAAGGCGAACCGAGAAAACTGCTGGAAGCGGTAGCTGAACATTTGGCTCAGCGATTAATGGCGGACTTCCCGTTAGTTGCAGGAGTTCGTATTCAATTGGTTAAACCCGACCCGCC